>CAWJKX010000014.1:0-21679 GCA_963843065.1 uncultured Bacteroidota bacterium | reverse complement strand
TGGACGTATTGCTGATCAGAATTGCCTGATAGTTTGAATCGGACGCCGCCACAAGGCCGAAATTAATCGCTGACTTGTTCACGTTGATGACCGGATACGGCGATGTTCCGCTTAACGGTACCTTTACAACACCTGCGTCAGAGATGACCGTCATTGTATCGATGACCGTTCCGAATAACACCGGCTTAAAGACTATCCGCAATGCCGTGCTGTCGAAACCCGAAATACCTGCTGTTTTCGGCGATACAGTGAAAGCGCTATTTGTCGTTGTGATATTGCTTATTGACAATGGAATGACTGAGGCATTCCGTGCATACACCGTGATAATGGCTGAATCCTGAAGAGCCCGGTTAGAGAAAAATATTCCACTTTGTGAAGATATCAGCAGCGGCGAGGGGCAGTTCCCGGTCAACGGTACCTTCACTAGTGCCGAGGTTGAGTTATTCCTCAGGTTAAGCGTATCGGTAAAACCCGCCACAGCAAGGGGAGAGAACGATGACGGCAATGCTATCGATTGCCGGAATTGAAATATTTGTTTTGGAAACCTTAAAAACTGACGTTTTCGTATAGATAGAATCGATCGTCAACAAGTTAACGGTAGAATTAGAAATTTGCAGCATCTGCTGTTTCGAGGAATCGCGCGCAACATTTCCAAAATTGAGCGACAATTGATTGAGCCCTATGTCGGATCGGCGATGTTCCGGACAATGGTACTTTTATCAAAGCTGAAGTCGAATTATTCCGGAGATACAACGTATCTGTGAAACTCCCAAAAACGGCAGGTGTAAACGTTATCACGACACTGTCGCTCGTACTGACAGAATCTTTTGTCTTACTGACAACAAAGAGCGATGTTTTCGTATAAATAGAATCGACTGACAATGTATTGATTGATGAATCTGTTATTTGTATTATCAGTGGTTTCGGGGTATTGTGGGCAACATTTCCGAAATTGAGCGATAGTTGATTGACAATCGTTCGGGTAGGGCGACGTTCCGGTGACCGTTATTGTATCTGGTTTTAGCCAAGAACCGTGTCATTACTCTCGATTAATATATTGCCACTGAATTCGCCAAATGATGTCGGTGTGAAACGAATAGTATCTGTAAAGAGTTAATCATATGCTATGTTCTTTATCGTTGGTCTTGGACTAAAAGCACTGTTTGTCGAGGTGATGGCTGTAATTTTTAATGTGTCCCCTCCTCGTTTGTCATTGTCGCGGTTGTGTCTTTAGATTGACCAAGCTTTTGCACGCCAAAATTAATTTGTTTCTCGGCTGAAAAGTATGCCACCAGTGGCGTCGAGCCATTTTCATAGCCAGTTGCGGCTTCAAAGCTCGCTAGAGTATTATAGAGATGTTCATTAGGGAACAATCCAGCATTGAATACGGCTGTTCCACGAAAACTGTTGTTGGTAGAAGTAACTCCAGTCGTTATCTGAAAATCATCAAATCGAGTATTCGTTGGTCCTATCAAAGTGATATTGTTGTTGTGAAAAACACAGGTTCCCCCGCCTGGCTCCGATGATCCAAATGTTTGACCACTGCCGTAGCTAGTTATAGTATTGTTATAGGCTGATGTTTGTCCCGTTCCATGAATATCCACTCTAATTCCAATACCAGTCGATGAACCCGTTTCCGTAATCGTGTTGTTGTAACAAACCCATCCAGTACCATTTAAATACACTCCATCCTGAGGGCTCGAAAATGTATTATATCGAACTGTGTCATTCACGTTGTAATAGGTGTCGAATCCAGCATTATAACAATTTGTAAATGAGCTATACTCACAAACACAATTCGTGTCCTGTTGAAATCCTATTCCACATATTTCTGCGCCATTGATAGGACAGCCCATAATAGTTTGAACAGCATTAGTCACTGTGTCATATCGAAAAGCATTGTTTCTCCCAAACTGATCATAGATTGCGGTGTATCCTGTCGAGTCAACCGTGCAGGAATCAACTACACAATCAACATAGTTTCCGGTGAGGAATATCGCTACGCTTGGCGTGTTGTGCGTTGAAATGTTCCGCACAATCATATTTGTGTATGTGCTTCCACTTAGTGCTTCCACAGCATATCCAACATTTCTACAATCCCAATCCCTCACTGTCACATAACTTCCCCGGATGAAATTTCCCTCATGGAAGATATGGACTTGCGGAGTATTACCATCCCACGTCTTTACCCAACAGGTATCATTCCCCCAACCATAACTTGATGGCACAAGTCCATTCAAAAACTTTTTAAGGCTGTCGGAGGTGCTTAGATAAAAATGAAGATTACCGCCGTTCTTTTGTGATATCGAGCGCCACGCACCGGCAGAATACTCATAACTGTACGCCAAATTGTTAACATAGCCTGTAAATATCTGATAGATACTGTCATGCCCGAACTCTGTTGTCTTCGTCCAACTCGCACCAGTGAAGTCTCCATAAATTATTGGTCTTGCACCTGTTCCATAAGCTCCAAAAACAATACGCTGACTTGCTGTGCCGTTGCTGTATTGTTGCGTAACTTCACCCTGAAACGTGTCGCCGCGTGCGAACAGAATTTGATCTCCGGGTTGAAAAACGGCATGAAGTGTGACCTTGTTTGGCGTCTTCCATGGCGTCGCTGGTGAAGTACCATTGTTGACATCATTCCCGGTGGACGACGATACATAATACGTCGTCTGACCATAGGCAAAACCGCCTCCGGGCTGGAATAGCGGAATGGCAATCAACGTCAGAAGAAAGAGGTCGAGTTTTCGCTTCATTTCTTTAGCCCTCCGGCAAAAAAAATAGGAGCATTATCCGTTCACGATAGTTTTTTTGGGTCCTGCAACGAAAAGCCTTCATCCATCACTTGTGCGAATAACTTCAAGAAGCTCTGACGGTACCTGAAACGAAACAGACTGCTGCACCGCTGCAATCGGCACGATCACGCGAGAGATTCCTTTCACCCGGCTAACAATCCCCTCGATCCCCATGAACGGCCCGGAAATTATTCTCACCCTTTCACCGACCTCGAGATACGTTTCGCGCTGGACTTCTTTTGATTGGCCGACCACCCGCCGAAGCCAGTCTATCTGCAGTTCGGGAATCCGCGACGGCTTGTTCCTGATGCCGACAAACCGAACAACGCCGTTTGTCCTCAGGATTGTCTCCCTGTCCCGCAAATCGGTCCTGACGAAAATGTATCCACGGAAGAGAGGCTCCATCACTTTTTTCTTCCGG
The DNA here is from genome assembly GCA_963843065.1 of uncultured Bacteroidota bacterium. Classification (GTDB taxonomy): domain Bacteria; phylum Bacteroidota; class Ignavibacteria; order UBA10030; family UBA8401; genus JAGVPT01. The sequence goes on along the minus strand of CAWJKX010000014.1, from coordinate 18,460 downwards.
TCGCTCCATACGTGCAACTCTTCGATCAACGGAAGGAATTGTTCAATGCCTTTCCTCTCCAACTCCTGGGCTACTTTCTTTTCGTACCTGCTGCGCAGATAGAGAGCATACCATTCTGGTACCACTACTGACATTCTTAAAAAATAATCTTGTCTTTGTAAAAAATTGTTCACCCTGTCCTTCGATGCTCCCGTTCCGCTTCAGCGGAACGGGATTACTCAGGATGAATGTGGTTTTTTGGAAGCTTAAATAAAGTTGTTTGCCCTGAGCAAGTGGCGCAGCTTCATCGCGCCACGCGTCGAAGGGCACTAGCGATCCCGTTGGGCTTCAGCGGAACGGGAGAGTCGAAAGGCCTTTCTTTGTCCTTCGATGCTCCCGTTCCGCTGAAGCGGAACGGGATTACTCAGGATGAACCTGCTTTCTGTTAAGCGTAAGAAAAAAAGATCTGTTCACCCTGTCCGAAGGACTCCTTCGGAGGATGGCTTTGCCAGCGCCTTGGCGAGAAACATTTTTTGTGCCTCATATTACTTTTTCGTATATAAAAGAACCTGTGTAACGGCTATCGTAACCGCCGAGGCCTCTACTACCACTTCGAAGGCGTCCCTGAACTTTGACCAGTTTGTTCGGTTCACCAGAATCATATCCCCCGGGGCAAGCTGTAAATCTTCCTGTTTTACCACGGAAAGATCTTCCAGGTCAACGTGAATTTCCCGGCGTGTGGTTTTTTCTCCCTTTCCGTCGATCCGGATGATGGTCACTTTACTCAGCGAACCGTCGGGTGTAGGTCCGCCGGCTAACGAAATTAAGTTGATCAGGTCAATCGAACTTGCAATTTCGTACCGGCCGGGTCTTTCAACAAATCCTATCACATTCACGATAATGGTGAGATCGTTGGGGCGTGCAAAATAAAAGTTTGTACTTGTCGTTCCCACCGATGTCGCTGAAAGAAAAGAGCTGGGATTGATCTGCGCCTTCGCGTCTGTCAGGCACAACATCAGGCATCCGGCAAACACAACGCTGCAAAATTTTCTCATGGTGTTATTGACCCTCAATTTTAGTGGAATCTCAAGAACACGTTATTTCATCTTTCCCGACGGTCGAAGACTCGACTCGGCGAGGTTGACGACCCATCGGGTCGCTCCACGAATCTACAATTCGTAGAATCGTAGATTGACGATGCGTCCCACCTAAACGAGATTTGCTCATCCTTCGATGCGCTCTCCCGCTCTTCGAGCGGTATCGCTTACTCAGGATGAACATGCTTTTTTGTAAGCATAAATAAAGTCTGTTCATCCTGAGCAAGTGAGCGGAGCGAACGCGTCGAAGGACATCCTGAGCAAGTCCCGATGTTTTTTTATCGGGAGCGTCTGGCGAAGCCATGCCTTCGGCAGAAGGGTCGGCAAAAGTTCATTTTGAGATATCTTTTCGTATCTCAGTTTGGTTGCTCTGGATGTCCGCAGAGGCGGACATGACGCTCATTTTTTGCGATACTTCAAACCGAAACACTGACTCAGGTATGAGATTCCAATCGCTGGTTTGTTGAACTTTTTGATTTCTTCTTCCCATTCGAGCCGTAGTATCCTGATTCATAACCATAGTAGCCATGCGGGTGGCCGTATGCATAAGAGCCGAAGGAAGCCCGAATGTCAAAATTATTGAGAACCACGCCGAGCATTTTTGCGTCGAAGTTGTGAAGCAGCTCGGCTGCGGACAAAAGAGCGTTCACCCTCGTTTTCCCGGCGGAGACAACAAGCACCACGCCGTCTGATTCTTTTGCAATTACCGCAGCGTCTGTCACGGCCAGCAACGGCGGCGCGTCGGCGAGCACAACATTGTACTCCTGCTTCATGGCCCGGATGAATTCTTTCATCTTTTCCGAACCGAGTAGTTCGGAAGGATTGTCCGGAAGCTCTCCGGAAGCAATAATATCAAGGTTCTGAGATTCCCGCTGGCGTACACCTCAAGACTCGCATCGCCGGTCAGAAAACCGGCAAGCCCCTTCTCGTGTGTCAGCCCGAATAATTCGTGGATCGCCGGACGCCGTAGGTCTGCGTTCACGAGCAATACTTTTTTCTCCGCCTGCGCGAGTGAGATGGCAAGATTGCATACCGTAGTCGTTTTTCCTTCTCCTGGAATTGCGCTTGTCATCATGATGCATCGGGGCGAGTTTTCTTCCTGGGTCGCCAGCACACTCGTCCGCAAATGCCGGTATGACTCGGCAATGGGTCCGAACGGTCTGTAAAAAGAGACAAGGTGCACATCGAGCGGAGATCGCGGGTGCTCCCCTTGGCATCTTCATTGATCTTCTTTTATTTCGTGCTTCATACTGCTGACCGTCGAGAGGAGGATAAACCCGTGACGCTTTAAGTCTTCCGGCGTTCGGACACGCACGTCGATAAATCCCCACAGGTATGTGATGAAGACACCAAGAAGAGTCCGGCGATAAACCCGAAAACAAGAAAGACGCGAAGCCGCGTCCCCACGGGCTTCACCGGTACAACGGCCGGGTCGACAACGTTCACATACCCGAATTCCGATTTTTCCTGTATCGCCGCTTTGTTATATTTTTCTTCGACAAGCAGGTAGAGCTTTTCGTTGCTCATCTTTGTCCGCTGCAATCGCGCCAGATCCATGCTCTTCTTCGGGATCTGATTGAATTTTTTCTCATAGTCCTGGATAACGCCGTCGAGCGCATTTTTTCGTGCGTCGAGAGCCTGCAGTTCGATGCTCTGCTCGATGATTCTCTGTTTTGCCTCGGCGAGAAAAGACCCTCCCCCTCCCGCCTGGTTCCCTGTGCCGGGAAGCACCGACTTGAGGAATTCCTCTGTCCGCCTCCAAGCGTTTTTTTCAGCGATGCTATCTGCTGGTCTATTTCCTTCAACTTGTCCGAATAGAGTTTTTGATCGACAAGATCGGGGTTTTGCGCGGTGACAATATCGCGCTGCACTTCGAGTTTCGCTATCTGTTCCTGGAGAAGACTGATGTAGCTGTCGTTTGATTCTTCAATCGTCTTTGCAGAACTCTGTCCCAGCTTTCCAAATTCTTCCTTGTACAGAGGCGAGCGTTTTCAACCTCGAGCTTTTGTCTACATCGATGGCATCGCGCTGAGCCTCAAGCGCCGATAATTGGTCTACAACTTTGTTTCCCTCTGCATCGAGTGATACGACACCGGAAGAACGCATGTACTCCTGCAGGTTATTTTCGGCTGAGTCCAGCAAGGTTTTCCTGGAGTCGAGCTGCGACTGCAGAACTTCGCGGATCGCCGTGGTGGGGACGGCTCGCCTAATTCTGTGAGGCGTAAATTTCGGTATACACATTGGCAATGAGTGCGGCTTGCACGGGGTCGCTGCTGCTCGCAGTGATTTTGACAATATCGGTTTCATGGATCGGCGTAAAATAGACGGCTCCCGACAACCGTTCTGCTACCTCGTCGACGGTTGCCAGCGAATCTATACTCCCCGCCCCCGGGGCCGATATAGGTATGATCCTCGTCTTTTTGTCGTTGATGAATTTTTGGGAAAGAAGTGCTTCGGCTACGGCCTGCAAAGTGGACCGGGATTTCAGGATTTCAATTTCGTTTGTAATCTTGGTCGACGCCGTCGCTCCCGTGAAATCGAACATAGGACCCGCTTTATCGTTCGGCTTTGTTTCGATCAATACAAGCGAGCTTGCTTCATACAGAGGTTTTGTGTCGAGCGCATACAGGCCGGCAAGACCGGTAACCACAAACACCGAAGCCAGGATAATCCATTTCCCTCGGAGAAGAATTGCCACGTATTCCCACAAAGGGGACACAATCGGGCCGTCACTGTGATGTTCATTGCGCTGGTTATTGTTTTGCGCTTCCCGTTGAGAATTCATCTGAATATCCTATTCGTAAATATGTTTGCAGTCTGGGGAGTGTCTATAACTTATAGAGATAAAGCCTGACGTGAGGGTAATGCTTCCTTTTTCTTTATCACCCTGAGCGGAGCGAATGCCGAAGGCATCCTCCGGAAGGAGTCCTTTGGACCCTTGGGAGGGTCTGGAGTGTGCGAGGGCATTTTGTAACGCAATCTCTTTTCGTTGACTCTCCCCCGCGCTGCCCAGATTCTCGGAATGACATGGACTCTACTTTTCATTTGTCAGCCTGAGGGTCTGGAGCGTGCGGGGGGATTTTGTAACGCAATCTCTCTTCGTTGACTCTCCCCCCGCACTGTCCGGATTCTCGGAATGATACAGACTCCTTCTCCATACTGTCACTCCGAGCGGAGCGAGTGCCAAAGGCCTCCTCCGAAGGATCCTTTGGACCCTTGGGAGGGTCTGGAATGTGCGAGGGCATTTTGTAACGCAATCTTTTTTCGTTGACCCTCCCCCCGCGCTGTCCGGATTCCTCACTGCGCTTCGCTCCGTTCGGAATGACAATCCTTCTACCATGTCACCCTGAGGGTCTGGATTGTGCGGGGGGCGTATTCTGACGAACCTTCAATTCATCGAAGGCTAATATCTTTCCATTCAGGGTTTGTTGATGTAATCAAATTTATTTTCTTCGCCTCGTCCAGCCTTTGATCTGCTTTTCTCTTGCAATTGCATCGCGCACGTCATCAAATTCTTCAAAATACACAAGCTTCGAGATTTTATAACGGGATGTGAATCCTGGAATCAAATGCGATTTATGTTGATCAACGCGCCGCTCCATGCTATTGGTTACCCCCGTATACAATGTCATCGTCTTGTTGGTCATGATGTACATGTAATGCTTATGCCTTATTTCCCCCTAAAAAATTACAATGATTAACCCCACGCACATTCCAGATTCTCGGAATGACATGGACTCCTTCTCCGTATTGTCACCCTGAGCGGAGCGAAGGGTCTGGATTGTGTGTGGGCATTTTGTAACACAATCTCTTTTCGTTGACTCTCCCCCGCGCTATCCGAATTCTCGGAATGACATGGACTCCTTCTCCGTATTGTCACCCCGAGCAGAGCGAGGGGTCTGGAGCGTGCGGGGGGATTTTGTAACGCAATCTCTCTTCGTTGACTCTCCCCCCGCACTGTCCGGATTCTCGGAATGACATGGACTCTACTTTTCATTTGTCAGCCTGAGGGTCTGGAGTGCGCGCGGGAAAAGAATAACTACGATGTTGCTTTGTTCAACGATCGCGCTACTTCAACAGCAGCATCTTTTTCAACTCCGTTTTGCCGCTAAACTCCAACCGCGAAAAATATATACCGCTCGCCAGCCGCGATCCATCGAATGTTGCCTGGTTATACTGTCCGGCCGTAGCAACTCCATCGAAGAGCGTCGCAACGAGCTGCCCGATCGTGTTATACACTTTCAACGTGACCCTTCCGTCCGTCGGGACAGTGAATTGCATATTTGTCGTCGGATTGAAAGGATTGGGAAAGTTTTGCGACAATCCCAGTACCCTCGGCGCACCGCCGACTGAAACCTGGACCTGCTGTGAATATGTGAACGCACCGTTATGGTCGATCTGCTTCAAGCGGTACGAATATGTTCCGGCAGTTCCGACTTTGTCGTTAAAAGAATAACTATGGGGTTTGTTGCTTGTGCCTGCGCCGGCGACTGAGCCGACTTTTGTCCACTGCTGTGTACTGCCTAATCGCCTTTGTATATCAAATCCCGCGTTGTTTATCTCCGTTGCTGTCTTCCATGCAAGCATCGTTGTGAGGTTTGTAGAGGACGCAGTGAAGGATGTAAGTTCAACCGGGAAAACGATGGGAAGCGTGAGCCGGTACAAAGTGTCCGGAGTTCCCGCAAAGACATATCCATCTTTGGCAATTAAAGCATTAATCCGTTCGCTGGACGGCAAGACTCCACTTGTGTCGTACCAAGTGGTGCCATAATCGCTCGATTCGAAAACGCTGCTGGCGCCTATGTACGCCCCGGCGAAAAGGCTTGTGCCATCTACTGCAAAAGATGATAAATAACTGGTTGTAAGTCCGGTATTTGCGCCGTTCCAGCTGATGCCATTGTCGGTGGAAATGAAGATACCGCCATAAGTCGCGGCAAAAAGATCCGTCCCGACCTTGGCTAAACAAGTCACCGTGGAGTCCGTCAAACCGGAATTGGACGGCGTCCACGTATTGCCCGTCTGTCGAACGAATGATTCCCTCTCCGAAGGAAGCTGCAAACAGACTGTCGTTGCTGACGACAAAAGAAGTGATATTGGAGCTTGTCACACCTGTAGTAACAGATGTCCAGTCGTTTCCATTGTCGGTGGAAAGACCTATGATACCATTTTCGGCGCCAACCAGGATATTCGTTCCACTAATTCCTATTGAATAATCAAAAGCATCCATTCCCGTAAACACGCCTGTCCACGTGTTGCCATTGTCGCTGGAACGGAAGATGCCCACACCAAAAACCGCTGCAAAGAGATTAGTTCCGCTGACTGCCAAGGCATTAACTGCATTAGTTGCAAAACCGCTGTCGGCCGAAATCCAGTGAGCGCCGTCGTCGGTAGAAAGAAAAACACCGCCGGTGTCTGTTCCCACGAAGAGATTTGTGCCGCTGACGGCAAAGGAATGTACCGCACCTCCATAAGGGAGAGTATCTTGACTCCACTGCGATTGCGAGGAATTGACGCCAAGAAGGACAAAGAATGCTATGGCGAGTAATCGTATTGCACGTTTCATAGATGAACCTCGTTTGTTAGTGAATGTTGGTTGATAAGAAGTCTATTGGCACGCTCGGAGGTTGTCGTGAGTTCTTTTTTTAATATGTCTTTCATTTCTTTCGCTTACCGTGCTCTGTCTCACTTTTCTCTTGACGACAGGCCGCCCAACACGGAATACGCTCGGTCAGCGTTCGAGAGCCCCAAAAGAAGCAAGGAGCGAAAACCGGAGTGTCCCTCCGAGAGGATCCTCCGACTCCGATGCGGCGATATAACTGAAATCAAATTTGTACGTCTCCACGCGCACGCCGGCGCCGAATGTGAAAAACTTGCGGCTGCCGTAGGCGGGGTCCTCATAGAAATAACCCGTCCGGAAAGCAAAAAGTTTCGGAGATCCAGTACCAATACTCGAACCCTATCCCCGTGTCGAATTGGCGAAACTCTTCGCCGATTGTCCTCCCGCCCCACGATGTGAAGAGCGCCTTATAGAACCGATCGGAACCGTTGTTCGTGTCATTGACGAGCAGCTTGTTGAAATCGGCGATGAAGGTCGCGTTGTTGTACTGGCTTCTGTAGAATTTTAATGCAAGGCCAAGACGCAGGTTCATCGGAATCGGATCTGCCAGCGCCGGGTCGGCGTAGGTGAGTTTCGGCCCGATGTTTGAGAGGTTGAACCCCAGGCTGAGCCTGTCTTCGAGGTTCTGGTGCACCAGAGGAAGGGTAAGCGACTGCGGATGGTAGAGCATTCCAACGTCAAAACTGTAACCGGTCGAAATTCCATTTCCCGTTTCACCCGGCGCTCCGAAAGGCGATATCGCGCTGTGAATAATTCTCAGGTTGAAACCGATGCCAAGAACGTTAGAAATCTTCGTCGCATACCCGAGCGCAAACGCCAGATCGTAGCTTTTGAATGTCTGAATGACGGTCGCGTTGTTGATGTCTGCCCAATATCCCCCTGGTTGAGATAGGTGAATGCTGCGGACATTGTTCCGTCGACTGCGCGATGTCCTGCTTGTATACCATATTCGCAATCCAAACGTCCCCAGGATTGAGTGCCGGCTGCCAATCCGAGTACGTGGCGGCTGCCTCGGTCCGGATTGAAAAACATAGCCTGCCGGATTCCAGTATGTCGCCCATGCATCGTCGGCCAAAGCAACGCCCGATTCTCCCATACCGCTCGCGCGTGAGTCGGGAGCGATCATCAGGAAAGGAACGGCGGTCGTGGTCGCTTGCGCGAAGACTGACTGGAAAATACCCGCCCCCAGCATTGTCCAGAGAAGCATCGTGCTTCGTCTCATCATCCTTTAATCCTTTCGGTGAAAAGTTAGACTCTTTATTATAGACACGTTTCTAAAAGTGGCGCGGATTATCCGAACCTTATCTCATTTCAGCAGTAATCGGCGTTCGAGCCTACCATCACTTAATAGTTCTCATCCAAATTCTTACAGCTCCGCCACTTGAGTCCCACTCATGTGTCTCAGACGAAATAATTCCTATTTCCCACGAATGCACAACCAGAATTTACTCTGGAGACAACAGTCTTTAGTTTTAATAACTCGGATGGATAGCGAAAATATAATGTTTTGATTCGTCAAAGTAAACTTGATTTCTTTAAAACCAATTAGAAAACGCTAATATGGTGAAGATGTTCACCCAGCACGTCATACGGTGAAAAATGGCTTATACTAGGAGATGCCGCAGTCACATTATCTCGTTTGTGACGGGAATCATTGTCTGCATGAGATTTCGGTTATCTTCTTCAAAAAGACCAAATCGCACCACAACTGCGTTGAGCGGAGTAACATTTCGCATTTTTTCGCAGCTGTCGGACACCATTATCGGGAAAATCGCGAGATGTTAAAATATTTACCGATTGATGTCACACATTCTGAAGAATTCATGAAGAGAAGTAGCTCCACCAAACAAAAGACACGCCTTACCCCGCCGTTCCCCTAGTATGTGAGCGTGTGGCGAAAGCGAGAGGGGTTAGGGGTGTGCCAAAAAAGATTTTTGCGGAACATCGGTTACTGGCTAAAAAATTAGGAAGGTGCCTGACAGATCACCTCAACCGTAACCCCAGCGTTTAGTGTCTTAATTAGAACAAAGCCCAAGGGACTTTAAGTGTGCTCAAATATCGCGCAAAGACGCTAAGCCGCAAGGGAAACATATACCATTCTCTGTGGGTCCAGACATTTGGCGAAGCCATCCCCTGGGGATTTGCGTGAGCAAGCTTCACACCTTTCCTAAATTAGGACGCTACCCAGCGTTGGAATGGTGCGAATATTTGAGTATATTTTTCACATATTTTATGTTGCACATTGCAATGAATATGATGCCTCATATCTCCATGAAATTCTCCATTCTTCATTTCCCTTAACCATGCCGAGACCGTTTCCCTGCTGCGCCGTTTTCTGCTTCTCTTTCTCCTTTGCTGCGGTGTAAAGCTCAACGCACTTGCACAGGATTCTGCGGCGTCTCCGGTCTTTTACCGCGTTGTCCTGACCGATGCAAAAATCGCTTTGCAGGATGGGCTCTCTTTCTGGTCGGCACCTGTAACGTTCTCGGGCCGGGATTGGATGATCGCTGGGGGAGCGTTGGCGGGCACGCTTGGCGTGATCTCCGCAGACAACTATCTCTATAGAACATTCAGTATTGAAACAGATGACCAACTCCCTCACTCCGCATGGGATTCTGAAACGTACTACGGTGAGATGGAATACGCGAGTATTTTTTCAGCGGGGTTGTATGCCGCAGGACTCGTTTCGGGGGAAAAGAATATCCGCGTTACCGGCCGTCTCGTTCTCGAAAGCCTGGCCCTCTCCGGCACAGTGATGGTGGCACTTCGTTATATGACCGCGAGATCGGGCCCGGGGGGCGATGCGTGGAACTTCAAAGGATTTCAGTGGAGCGCCGAGGGGCAAGCATTTCCTTCGGGGCATTCCGTCGTTGCATTTGCAATGTCGACTGTATTAGCCGAGCAGATTGACCATCCACTTGCACGGATCGGGCTGTATGGATTCGCTTCGTTAACCGCATATTCGCGTGTGCGCTTCACTGAGCACTGGACATCCGATGTGCTGGTCGGCAGTGCACTCGGGATTGCATCGGGTCTTTATGTAGTTTCACGCGAACGAGAACGCGAGGGGCAAAGCGGGGAACATGAAGGACTCTCCATCATGCCGACGGCCGACGGTCTTTGCGTCCGGTATACCTTTTGATGAGCCGTATCTCGAATGCTCGAAGGGGAATGATCAGAAAAGTGTGAAGTGCAAGATCGTGCAGTTTTCTTAGAGCAGTTAATCATCCTGCAGTGGGTGATTTACTTCGAGTTCAATTCCCTCCTCTTCGACAGCGGCGAGCTTGAGCTGATAGAATGAGTCGGGCGAAAGAAGTGCATAGCAGCACAAGCTATGCATTCCGGCCCAGCGGTCGCTATGTCTGCCTATTTTTTTTCCAAACCCGAACGAACGCATAGATCAAAACAATATTTACTATCCACATCAGCACCTCGAGCCAGAGCCATTCTTTGTAGAGACCCGACTCTCTTTCATACTCATGCATAATGAGATCGAGCGAGAGGTGGAGGCCATACATCGGAATAAACACCAGCACTTTGCTGATTGGACCTAGATGGGCGCTCTCGTATAATTCCCCGCTGTCGTGCTTAACCAAATATCCGTATACTCCCAGGAGGTCGGGGAATCTCCGAGCACTGCCCCGACACAGACGAGCGTCCAGAGAACGACTCTTTTACGTATGCGGGAAATAAAAGGGGCGACCATCATTAATGCACCCTGGGTCGCATGACAAACCGGATCGGCCATTTCGTTGCTGGTTCTTGTCCTGGAAAGTGAATGTAGATCTGTTTTGTTTCAAGTCCGTCGTCTGTTCGGGAATAGCGACGTTTTCAAAACGTCCATGCAAAAATGTACTTTTAATTGCTTGGAGAATCAAGATTTGGGAAAAACAACCGGAGAGTAATGAAACCGGCAACGCTTCGCAGATATTCCGACGTTAAACGTTTTACGTAAAACGTAAAACGTTTAACGCAAAGCTCCTTCTTTTCTTGGTAGTGTTACAGTTTGAGCATATCAAACCGAAAAATGTGTGTCATGCCAGCGAAAGCTGGCATCCAGACCGATTAAACTGGATTCCGGCTTTCGCCGGAATGACATTTACTTCGAAATTGTAACACTACCCTTTTCTTTTGAACCTTGAGATTCCATCCTTTTTTTTGTATATGAATCGTTAGAATTCTATTTCAACTCTCATTAGACATCTAAAAGACTATCGTTATGCCAGTAACAATTATTGTGGGGGCGCAATGGGGGGACGAAGGAAAAGGAAAAATAGTCGATCTCTTGAGCGACGAGATTGACATCGTCGCCCGCTATCAGGGGGGCGCAAATGCCGGCCACACGGTCGTCATCGGCGAGAAAAAGTACGTCCTCCACCTTATTCCATCCGGAATCTTTCACAAGCATGTCGCATGCGTCATCGGAAACGGCGTCGTCATCGACCCGATGGCCCTGATGGAAGAAATCGCCATGATCAAATCGTTCAACATCAAGATCGAGGGGCGCCTCTTCATCAGCCACAAGGCCCATTTGATCATGCCGTATCACAAACTCCTGGACAGCATCCGCGAACAAGGGGCAAACAAGATCGGCACAACGGGGCGCGGCATCAGTCCGGCCTATATCGACGAGTACATGCGCACCGGCATCCGCGTCGTCGACCTGCTCGACCGGAAAGTCCTCGCCGACAAATTAAAACTGAATATCGAAGAGAAGAATCAGCTCCTCAGCAAAGTCTACGGTTCCGCAGTACTCGACGTCAACAAAATCATCAGCGAGTACCGAGAATTCGATAAAAAAATCAACCCTACGCTACCGACACTTCTCTCTATTTAAATGCCGCTCTCAAAAAGAAAAAGCATATCCTTGCCGAAGGGGCGCAGGGGGCGCTGCTCGACGTGGATCATGGAACGTATCCGTTTGTCACCTCCTCCAACCCGACAAGCGGCGGCGCATGTACGGGGCTGGGAATTCCTCCGACGGCGGTCAAGAATATTATCGGCATTGTGAAGGCCTACTCCACCCGCGTCGGCAACGGACCCTTCCCGACGAATACGCCGACGGCATCGGCGAACGCCTTCGCACCGTCGGACACGAATTCGGGTCAACAACCGGCCGCCCCCGGCGCTGCGGCTGGCTCGACATGGTGAGCCTGAAATACTCGCTTGAAATCAACGGCGTTAAAAAGATTGCCCTGACAAAACTCGATGTGTTGGATGATTTTGATGAAATCAAGATCTGCACCGGGTATGCAATCGACAATCGCTTGCTCAAATCGTTTCCTTCCGACCTTCAAACTCTCGAACGCGTCGAGCCGGTTTACCGTTCTTTCAAAGGATGGAAGGAAAAAATTTCGGATGCAAAAAAATACAAGCAGCTTCCAAAGCAGGCTCAGCAGTATATCGAAGCAATCGCGAAATTGTCGGGAGTGCCGGTATCGATCGTCTCGGTCGGTGCACGCCGCGACCAGACAATCCTCCGGTAAAATATTCTGAGGACTCTATTTCCACTTCTGCTGGAAGTATGTCAAAATGTACTACTCCTCGCCCTTCGGGACAGGGTGTCCTTCGACTCGTCCCGATAAAAAACATCGGGACTCGCTCAGGATGAACAGACTTTGTTTATGCTTGGTAATGGCATTTTCATCCTGAGTAAGCGAAGGAAGAGAGCGCATCGAAGGACGAGATGAACAACTTTGTCTGTTTTTAGGTATATAAAGAAGCATATTTATTTTTTCCCGAAAGCCGAATGGACTCCTTCGGATGACCTGTTTGAGAAAAAGATGAACTGCCGAGTTGTCAAGACGGCTTCTAACGGATTTCATTTCAAATAAAGCCATATACACTTCCCATGAATCTCAGCACGCGCAGCCCTAAATCCGGCAATATCAAAATAGCACTGATGGTGGCGGCTTTCGTCATCATCATCCCGATCCTCATTTACACCCATAATCTTGTCGACCGGCTTCAGGAAAAAGAACGCGAATTTGCCGGGCTGTACGCAAAATCGGTCGAGTACCTTGCCAACAGTCCCTTCTCGGGGAGTGAATACAACTTTATCTTTGACGAGCTTATCCGCGCTATCGATTTCCCGATTATCGAGTCCAGTGCGAACGACATCGACATCAAAGCGTCGCGGAATATCGACATCGATACGACGCTTCCCAAAAGCGAGCGCGATGCGTATGTCCGGTCGCTCATCGCCGACATGGACAAGATCAACCGCCCGATCATCGTCTCGTACCAGGATACGATCATCTTGAGCAGAGTGCATTACGGGGAGTCGCAGCTCGTCACCCGGCTCCGGTGGCTTCCCTACATCGAAATCGTGATCGGCGCACTTTTCGTTTTTGTCGGCTATATCGGCTTCAGTTACATCAAGAGGAGCGAGCAAAGCAACATCTGGGTCGGGATGGCGCGTGAAACCGCCCACCAGCTCGGCACTCCGCTCTCGAGCATGATGGGCTGGGTCGAGATCATGAAGCTCCGCCCCGAGGCGGACGCGAAGGTGATCGAGACGATCGCGGAAATGGAACACGACCTCCTCCGCTTGAGCAAGATCGCGGACCGGTTTTCGAAAATCGGTTCCAAGCCGGACCTGCGCGAGGAAGAGCTGGGCGGCGTTGTCAACGGTGTGATACGCTATTTCCAAAAAAGAATTCCGCAAATGGGAAAACGGGTCGACATCACGCTCGAGCCCGCTGAGCCGGTCATCGCAAAGATCAACCGGGAATTGTTCGAATGGGTGCTGGAAAATCTTGTGAAGAACGGGCTGGACGCGATGGAAGAGGGGAAAGGAAAAATTTCATTCCGGATTTCACGCCTGAACGGCGCGCCGGTGATCGACGTAACCGATACGGGAAAAGGGATCGATGCGGCCTACCGCAAAGATATTTTTCGCCCCGGCTTCAGCACGAAGAAACGGGGATGGGGGCTCGGACTCAGCCTGTCCAAAAGAATTATCGAAACCTACCATCGGGGCAAACTTTCGGTCAAAGAGAGCAAGCTCGGGGTCGGGACGACGTTCAGGATCAAACTGCGGCCGTAATCAAAGTCCTTGCTGCGGAAACTGCGGCTTCGGTTTGAAGACCGACCAGCCGATTAAACCGCCAAGGGTCGCGAAAAGAACGTCGACGATGAGATTAAAGAAAAGCGAAAACATCATCCCGAAGAACGAAATCTTCTCCTCCATCCCCTGATCGATCATCTGCTCGACGTTATCCGGGAGTTCCACGTTCATCTTGTGCACGATATTCATCATCATCTCAAGGGCGATATTTCCGAAAATGAGCATCACCAGGACGCTGATGATCGTGCCGGCCACCGCTGCGATGACTCCGGTAAACGCGCCGAGGCGTACGCAGTCGTTCGAGGTGAGCGGGTCCATCTCGGGGGTCAATTCCTGTTTATAGAAGAAGACCGCAAGGAATCCTCCCAGCAAAATCCCCGCGCAGCAGCAAACGTTGATGAGGTTTAATCCCGGGATCGCGGAAATTCCCGCGATGACCAGTCCGCCGTACAACGCCGGCATGAATCTATCTGGTTTTGGTCGCATACGTTGTCCGTATAAAGTTATTCAATCGTGAAAACATTTCCTGCAGAAGTTCTTCGAGTAAGGGCGCCAGAATTATTCCCAGCGCAAAGCCAAAGAGCGCGCCGGTAACAACCCGCGTTGCCACCGTGCTTTCGTGAAGTCCAATCCCGTCCAAAGCGACGTCAAGCGCCATCGGGAACGCCGAGAGTGCGAGCACAACTCTTGCCGATACGGCGGTAATCCCTATGCGTGATAACGCCGGAAACAACAGAATGCCGAGAAAGAACGCCGCATAAATCGACGTGCACCGAATGCATACCGCGAACTTGCTCCCGGCGATGTGAAACGACCGGGAATCGAGCTGATGGCACACGCGGGAAAAGAATTGATACGAAAAAGATGCTGCGCTCGCTCCGGAGCCGCTGAGCGAATCCAGCAGCGGCGTCGCAACGATCGCGGCACACCAAAAAAATACAGCAGCGATAAGAAATCGGCGTGGTGTCATACGTGGGAAACAGTATAGCAGAATCGTGGAAAAGAATCAAGTTGAAGTAGTGCTCAATTTTGCGTTTGCTACGAGAGGTGACGGACACCTCACTCGAAAAATCATAGTATGCCAAAAGATTTGGTGGGGTAACTTGATAAGGTGTCCGTCACCTTACCAAACTTGATCACTACTCAAGTTGATACCGGGTGGGGGAATTCATTAATTAAAGATATCCAGGACGTCCTTCGACGCGTTCGCTCCGCTCACTTGCTCAGGATGCCCTTCGACGCGTTCGCTCCGCTCACTTGCTCAGGATGCCCTTCGACGCGTTCGCTCCGCTCACTTGCTCAGGATGCCCTTCGACGCTCCCGTTCCGCTTTAGCGGAACGGGATTGCTCAGGATGCCCTTCGACGCTCCCGTTCCGCTTTAGCGGAACGGGATTGCTCAGGATGCCCTTCGACGCTCCCGCTCCGCTTTGCGGAACGGGATTGCTCAGGATGAGCAGACTTTATTTAAGCTTACAAAATAGCATGCTCATCCTGAGTAAGCGATACCGCTCGAAGAGCGGGAGAGCGCATCGAAGGACATGGTGAGCAGATACCCAGTTCAAAAAAATGCCGGACACTTTTCAAGCGACCGGCATTATTAGTTTGAGACTTCTGAATAATCCTGAAAGTACGTCTCGCGCAAAAACGCAAAGCCGCAAAATGATTCTAAAACAGAATCTTCGCGGCTTAGCGCGAAACAATTTTTCAGATGTTTCTAGAAGCCATCTCAAAAATGGTTTCCATGCAGAAAGAGCCGTAAATGTCATGCTGTGTTCCTTGAGAAAGACATAATCCAGGGTTTTTGAGATAGCTTCTAATTACTATTTGAGAAGAAGCAATTTTTTCGATGCCGTAAAATTGCCGATTCTTATCGTATAAATATACACACCTGCAGAAAGTTTCGATGCATCGAACAGAACACTGTATCTTCCCTCTTTCCCTTCTTCATTGAACAACGTTGCCACTTCGCGTCCGAGAATGTCGTACACTTTTAATGTTACCCTTTCTCCAAACGTCCGGGTGAGGTCGAATGTAATCGTCGTTGTCGGGTTGAACGGATTGGGATAGTTCTGTCCGAGCACGATCGTGTTTGGCGTCGATGCAATGGTCGCTTCTGCTATTTTGCTGTACTCAAAATTCCCGTCCCGGTCGATTTGCTTAAGACGGTAGCTGTTCGCACCGAAGAGAAGAGAGTTGTCGACAAAAGAATAGCTGTGCGGTATATTGCTCGTGCCGCTGCCGCTGACGAAGCCGATCTTCGCCCACCCCACACCCCCACTCAACCCTTCCCCTATCACGGGGAGGGCACTCGTACGCTGCACCTCGAACCCGTAATTATTCACTTCCGTCGCCGTCGTCCAGCGGAGTTCTGCGGCGACGGGACCGGCAACAGCCGTGAAAGATGTAAGCTCAACCGGAAGCGGAACGCTGCCCCATGAAGTCGCAACACGAATTCCGTCGAGCTCCAACGTCGGCGCGATCCCCGCTCCCCCCTGTCTCAGCACAATTGCTCCCACACCGGCAGCATCATTCTCCCCCGAAGGGGCGCTCACCGTCGGAGAATGTTCGGGTGCGTTCAGCGGAGGGTCAATGAAGAGATCGACGGCATCGTCGGTATCGGATACTGCATTGAACGTATATTCCACGACGAGCAAATATGTCGTGTTGTACGAATAGCCTGCCTTCGTATAATTCGGTGCCGTGCTGCTCTTGCTTATGCCGAATGCCAGCTTGCCGCTGCTGTCTTTTGCAAAAACACGTCCCGTAAAAATTCCCAGGGAAGCCGTGCTGAAATGAAAAAAATAATCGCCGCCGGTCTGCGCTGCGCTGACATTGACGAGCAGCGAAGCGTAAACTTTTCCCGTCGTGATTTCGGCAAACGTGCGATTGTCGTCTTCTCCGCTGGTCGTCAATGCAGCCGCGTTGCCGATACCGGATGAATTGTATCCGGCATACGTCAAGCCCGGAGAGACAACGGTGATGGGATTGGTTCCCCCAGCGCTATGTGCCGACCAGCCGTTTGCAGTCAGAAGTGTAGAGCCGGCGTAAGAAAAATTTTCGACAAGGACCGCGTTGGTGGCTTCAAACGAAGCGGTTGTCGGATTCGCAAGGCCTCCGGTGTTTGTCGTTGTCAGTTTCACTCCCAACCCTCCCGCGTTCACTTTCAGATCGTTCCACGAGACGACGCCGGATGATACGTTCTTTGTGAGCCCGGACCCTGAACTTAACCCCGTGCCTGCCGCAAGTGCAATGGCCACGCTGCCGGTGGCGTCCAGGTCTAAATTATTGTTCGCATCGCGTGCCTCAAGCGAAGCGGAAAAATTAGTATTGAGATTCACAAAATCGGAGGGAAAATTTGTGAATACTAATTGCGTGGCGACGACGCCAATCGAGTTCTTTGTCGAGTCCGAGTTGATCGCCGCAAAAGAACTCATCTGTGAACTTGTCGCATCCGTCTGCGTTGTTGTTTTCGCAGCCGTAAGCGAGAATTGAAAAACCTGATGGTCATGAAGTCCCCCCGCTTTTAATGAAATTCTGAGCGAAAGCGTTTTGGTCCCGCTGCTGGGAGCTGTTGCGGTGAAACCGCTGAATGCAAGAGAGTTCGTCCCGATGACTCCACTTGCGAGGTGAGTGGATCCATCGAACAAGTCGGCGGCGAGAATCGCGGACGTCCAATCTGCGACACTGTTGTGCGCACCCTGCGTGAAGATAAGTCCGGAGACAATTGTCGGCTTGCCGTCGCCGTCAGCGAGTGAGGCGCCGCCGTCGCGGATTTTGATTTGCCATACCTGCGTTCCCGTCGTGGATGACAACGGCGACGAATGATTCGAGAGAGATGAAATGGCAGCGGCTTCAGAACCTGCAACAGCAACGATGTCGCTTAATGATGCGGCCGCAGTTGCACCGGTGGCATGGCTTCCGGTCAGAGGATTAGCGCTGAGATAATTCGTACCGTAACCTCTTCCATTATATGCGAAGAGTGCATAACCGTACGTCGTCGATGGCGTCAAGCCTGTTTCCGAAAACGATGTCCCGCTTCCTGCAAAGTCTACAACTCCGTCTCCGATTGTCTGACCGGCTGTATACGTTACGCCGTCCGTCGGAGATCCCGTTGGAACCGCGCCGGTACGCCGAAGCACAATGCAGCCGTCAGCTTTGGGCGATGCAGCCGTAAAAGAGACTGTCATCGTCGTGGAACCGACGTTCGCGAACGCAAGCGCGGTCGGCTGCGCTTTCGGTTCGGATGCCGGGAGGGCGGTTACGGTGAGGTTATCGATGCTGATTTTTGGCCGGCTTCCTGTTGTTCCCCCTGTGCCGTTATAATAGTAGAAACGGATTCTTGCCGTTGAACTGTTGTTCAAGTTTGCCGGGAGAGAAACAGCGGCCACCGAGCCGGATGAGGCGGCGCCGTTCACGATATTAAGCACCGCCGCCGGGGATAACTCTGTGAATGTTTTCCCGTCCGTGCTTGTGTAGACGCGCAGCGAGCCCGCGCGCGGGTTTGCCCCAAGCGTGCCGTTCGTTATATCTCCCCAATCGAAACTCAGTTTGCCGGCCGCGACGCCGGTAAAATCGACAAAAAAATCCACCGCCGCGGAAGAGGTGTTATCGGCAGTTCCTGTGGTGAGAAGGAGAATATTTTCCCGCAATTCTTCAACTCCTGACAATACGACGGTTCAGCCCGCCTGATAAAAAAA
>CAWJKX010000013.1:0-12648 GCA_963843065.1 uncultured Bacteroidota bacterium | reverse complement strand
CTCAAAGGGATGGCATCGCGCCATGCGCTCTCTTCGTTCGCTTACTCAGGATGAAAATGCTTTTTTGGAAGATTAAATAAAAAAATGTTCACCCTGAGCAAGTGAGCGGAGCGAACGCGTCGAAGGGCGCTATTTTTTTCTCACCAGTCTCGAGCCAGAGAGAAGATGCAAAAAATCAAAGTCTCCCCGCATCAAAGCTTCTTTTTTGGCTCTGTTCCACTTTTTGATTCTTCGTTCAAACGCAAATGCATCCCGATAATCGGGGAAGCCATGAATCCATATCAGTCTGACCGGCAAACGCGATGAAGTGTAGCCGGCGTAACGTCCGGTGTTGTGGTCAGATAGTCTCTTCTCGATATTGGTAGTTGATCCGGTATAATATGACTTGTCTGAACATTCAAGAACATACACCCATGCTCTGTCCATTAATCCCCCCGTTATTTAATCACCCAATAAAGTCTGTTCATCCCGTCCTTCGATGCGCTCTCCCGCTCTTCGAGCGGTATCGCTTACTCAGGATGAACATGCTGTTTTGTAAGCTCAATAAAATCGGTTCATCCTGAGCAAGTGATCCCGCCAAAGGCGGAGAACGCGTCGAAGGACATCCTGAGCAAGTGATCCCGCCAAAGGCGGGAGAACGCGTCGAAGGACATCCTGAGCAACCCCGTTACGCTTCAGCGGAACGGGAGCGTCGAAGAGTCGGTGTAAAAACACTTTTGAGGACTTCTGATAGAAATAGAAAAAGAATTCTTAAAATATTTTACCGCAGGATTGTCTGGTCGCGGCGCGCACCGACCGAGATGATTGATACCGGCACTCCCGACAATTTCGCGATTGCTTCGATATACTGCTGAGCCTGCTTTGGAAGCTGCTTGTATTTTTTTGCATCCGAAATTTTTTCCTTCCATCCCTTGAAAGAACGGTAGACCGGCTCGACGCGTTCGAGGGTTTGAAGGTCGGAAGGAAACGACTTGAGCAAGCGATTGTCGATAGCATACCCGGTGCAGATCTTGATTTCATCAAAATCATCCAACACATCGAGTTTTGTCAGGGCAATCTCTTTAACGCCGTTGATTTCAAGCGAGTATTTCAGGCTCACCATGTCGAGCCAGCCGCAGCGCCGCGGGCGGCCGGTTGTCGACCCGAATTCGTGGCCGACGGTCCGAAGGCGTTCGCCGATGCCGTCGGCGTATTCTGTCGGGAACGGTCCGTTGCCGACGCGGGTGGAGTAGGCCTTCACGATGCCGATAATATTCTTGACCGCCGTCGGCGGAATCCCCAGCCCGGTGCATGCGCCGCCGCTTGTCGGGTTGGAGGAGGTGACAAACGGATAGGTTCCGTGATCCACGTCGAGCAGCGCCCCCTGCGCCCCTTCGGCGAGGATATGCTTTTTCTTTTTGAGAGCGGCATTTAAATAGAGAGAAGTGTCGGTAACGTACGGGTCGATTTTTTTGTCGAATTCCTCGGTACTCGCTGATGATTTTGTCGACGTCGAGTACTGCGGAACCGTAGACTTTGCTGAGGAGCTGATTCTTCTCTTCGATATTCAGTTTTAATTTGTCGGCGAGGACTTTCCGGTCGAGCAGGTCGACGACGCGGATGCCGGTGCGCATGTACTTGTCGATATACGCCGGACCGATGCCGCGCCCCGTTGTGCCGATCTTGTTCGCCCCTTGTTCGCGGATGCTGTCCAGGAGTTTGTGATACGGCATGATCAAATGGGCCTTGTGGCTGATGAAGAGGCGTCCCTCGATCTTGATGTTGAACGATTTGATCATGGCGATTTCTTCCATCAGGGCCATCGGGTCGATGACGACGCCGTTTCCTATGACGCATGCGACATGCTTGTGAAAGATTCCGGATGGAATAAGGTGGAGGACGTACTCTTTCTCGCCGATGACGACCGTGTGGCCGGCATTGGCGCCCCCCTGGTAGCGGGCGACGATGTCAATCTCGTCGCTCAAGAGGTCGACTATTTTTCCTTTTCCCTCGTCGCCCCATTGTGCCCCCACAATAATTGTTACCGGCATAGCGATAGTCTTTGTGTCTAATGAGAATTGAAGTAGAATGCTAACGATTCATAGTACAAAAAAAAGGATGGAATCTCAAGGCTCAAAAAAAGAGAAGAGGCTTTACGTTTGACGTTTTACGTTTTGCATGAAACGTTTAACGTCCAAATGTCTGCCAAGCGTCGCCGATCTCATTTCTCTCCCGTTGTTTTTCCCCAAATCTTGATTCTCCAAACAATTAAAAGTACATTTTTGCATGGATGTTTTGAGAAAGTCGGTATTCCCTAACAGACAGCGGACTCGAAACAAAAAAGAATCTACTTTCACTTCCCAGGACGAGAACTAGCAGCGAAATGGCCGATCCGGTTTGTCATGCGACCCAGGGTGCATTAATGATGATCGCCCCTTTTATCTCCCGCATACGAAAAAAAGTCGTCCTCTGGACGCTCGTTTGCGTCGGGGCAGTGCTTGGAGATCTCCCCGATCTCTTAGGAGTATATGGATATTGGGTTAGGCACGATCACGGTGTATTGTACGAAAGCGCACATTTAGGGCCGATCAGCAAAGTGCTGGTGTTTATTCCGATGTACGGCCTCCACCTCTCACTCGATCTCATTATGCATGAATATGAGAGAGAATCTGGTCTCTATAGGGAATGGCTATGGCTCGAGGTGCTGATGTGGATAGTGAATATTGTTTTGATCTATGCGTTCGTTCGGGTTTGGAAAAAGAACAAACCGACATAGCGACCGCTAGAAGGATGATGAAAAAGCCCATACAACTTGCCACAAAGATACAACGACACTAAGAAATTAAAGTAAAAAACTACTGTCGTAAATATCATCAACGATTGAGATAGCAATTTTCTTAAAATTATTTCGCGCCTTCGCGACTTAGTGGCTCATAAAAGTGTTTTTCAGCAACCTGCTCGACCAGAATGCCCAACATGTTTGGGGAGAGACTGATTACGCCCGACTCATTCTATCAGCTTAAGCTCGCCGATGTCGAAGAGGGGAATTGAACTCGAAGTAGAATCATACAATGCCGGGTGATTAACTGCTCTAAGAAGAATGCGCGATCTTACATCTTGCCCTTTTCTCGTCTATCCCCTTCGAACATTCGAGATACAGATCATCGGAAGGTATACTGAACACAAAGACCGTTGGCCGTCGGCATGATGGATAGCCCTTGGTGTTCACCGCTTAGCCCCTCGCGTTCTCGTTCTCGTGAAACTACATAAAGACCCGATGCAATCCCGAGTGCACTGCCGACCAGCACATCGGATGTCCAGTGCTGAGTAAATCGCACACGCGAATATGCGGTTAACGAAGCGAACCCATACAGCCCGATCCGTGCAAGAGGATGGTCAATTTGCTCGGCCAGGACAGTCGACATGGCAAATGCAACTACAGAATGCCCCGAAGGGAATGCTTGCCCATCGGCGCTCCACTGGAATCCTTTGAAGTTCCACGCATCGCCCCCCGGACCCGATCTCGCGGTCATGTAACGAAGGGCCACCATCACTGTGCCGGAGAGGGCCAGGCTTTCGAGAACAAGACGCCCGGTAACGCGGATATTCTTCTCCCCAGAAACGAGACCTGCTGCATACAACCCCGCAGAAAAGATACTCGCGTATTCCATCTCACCGTAGTAGGTTGGGATCTCCCATGCGGAGTGAGGGAGCTGGTCATCTGTTTCAATACTGAATGTTCTATAGAGATAGTTGTCTGCGGACATCACGCCAAGTGTGCCCGCCGCTGCTCCCCCAGCGATCATCCAATCCCGGCCCGAGAAGCGTACAGGTGCCGACCAGAAAGAAAGCCCATCCTGCAAGGCGATTTTTGCGTCGGTCAGGACGACGCGGTAGAAAACCGGCGACGCCGTGGAATCCTGCGCAATCGACTTCAGATTCACGCCGCAGCAAAGGAGAAAGAGGGGGACAAGACGGCGCAGCAGGGAAACAGTTGTCGGCATGGTTAAGGGCAAAGAAGAAAGGAGAATATCATAAAGACATCTGGCATATGTTCATTGCAAGGAGCAACATAAATTATGAAAAAATATACTCAAATAATCGCACCATTCCAACGCTGGGTAGTGGTACAATTTGGAAGTAAATGTCATTCCGGCGAAAGCCGGAATCCACTTTCATCGGTCTGGATGCCAGCTCTCGCCGGCATGACACACATTTTTCGGTTTGATATGCTTAAACTGTAGCACTACCCAGCGCTGGGATGGTACGGTTTGGGGAGCTGCTGGGCACCTTCCTGATTTAGCTTGCTCGCGCAAAGCCGCTAAGCCGCAAAGAGAATGGATATGTTTCCCTTCCGGCTTAGCGCTTGGCGAAGCCATCCCCTTGATTCGCGCGATGTTTTCAGCTATCCGTAAAAAGTCCCTTGGACTTTGTTCTAATTAAAACACTACTACTAAATCTTACTCCGCTCAACGCAGTTGTGGTGCGATTTTGTCTTTTTCAAGACGATAACCGAAATCTCATGCAGACAATGACTCCCGTCACAAACGAGGGTAGTGTCTCTATTTGAAAATCCTAAAAATAAAAAAGAATGTCATGCCCGCCGAGGCGGGCATCCAGATCAAATTGCATAGATTCCGGCTTTCGCCGGAATGACATTAAAAATGAAACTGAGACGCTACCCAAACGAGTTATTGGGACGTCGGCTATTTATTAGTATAAGCCATTTTTCACTATATGACGTGCATGTGTGGACATCTCCGCTCGTATTAGCATTTTCTAATTCGTTTTAAAGGAATCGAGTTTACTTTGACGAATCAAAACCTTATATTTTTGCTATCCAGCCGAGTTATTAAGATTAATGACTGTTGTCTCCAGAGTAAATTCTGGTTATACGTGTGTGGGAACGGTGTATTATTTCGTCTGAGACACTTAAGTGGGACTCAAGTGGCGGAGCTGTAAGAAGTTGGATGGGAACTAATGAATGATTGCGGACTCGGATGCCGGTTACTGCTGAAATGAGATAAGGTTTCGATTATCCGCGCTGTTTTTGGAAACGGATCAATGATGCACAGCCTAACTTTTTGCCGGAAGGATCAAAGGATGATGCAACGAAGCACGATGCTTTTCTGGGCAATGCTGGGGGCGGGTATTTTCCAGTCAGTCTTCGCCCAAGCGACCACGACAGCTGTTCCTTTCCTGATGATCGCTCCCGACTCGCGCGCCAGCGGTATGGGAGAATCGGGTGTCGCTTTGGCCGATGATGCATGGGCGACATACTGGAATCCGGCAGGCTATGTTTTTCAATCCGGCACCGAGGCCGCCGCCACGTACTCAGATTGGCAGCCGGCACTCAATCTTGGGGACGTTTGGATTGCCAATATGGTGTACAAACAGGACATCGCGCAGCTCGACGGAACCGTGTCCGCAGCATTCACGTATCTTAACCAGGGAGATATTGGGCAGACAATCAACGACGCGACGGTCATTCAAACATTCAAGAGCTACGATCTGGCGTTTGCGCTCGGGTATGCGACGAAGATTTCTAACGTTCTTGGCATCGGTTTCAACCTGAGAATTATTCACAGTGCCATATCGCCGTTCGGAGCGCCTGGTGAAACGGGAAATGGAATATCGACAGGATACAGTTTCGACGTTGGAATGCTCTACCATCCCCAGTCCCTTATCCTTCCCCTGGTGCACCGGAATCTTGAAGACAGGCTCAGTCTGGGGTTCAACCTCTCGAACATCGGGCCGAAACTCACTTACGCCGACCCGGCGCTGGCAGATCCGATTCCGATGAACCTTCGGCTTGGCCTTGCATTGAAATTCTACAAAAGCCAGTACAACAACGCAACGTTCACCGCTGATTTCAACAAACTGCTTGTCAATGACACGAACAACGGTTCCGACCAGTTCTATAAGGCGTTCTTCACATCGTGGGGCGGAAGGACAATCGGCGAAGAGTTTAGGCAATTCGACACAGGGATAGGCTTCGAGTATTGGTATGGGTCTCCGAAACTTTTTGCCTTCCGCACGGGTTATTTCTATGAGGACCCAGCCTACGGCAGCCGCAAGTTTTTCACATTTGGCGCCGGCGTGCATGTGGAAACGTACGAATTTGATTTCAGTTATATCGCCGCCTCGGAGTCGGAGGATCCTCTCGGCGGAACGCTCCGGTTCTCGCTTCTTGCATCTTTTGGCGCTCTCGAACGGTGAGCCGGGCAACGCCCATAACCTGTCGTCAAGCGAAAAGTGAGACAGAGCACGGTAAGTAAAAGATATGAAAGGCATATTTAAAGAAAGTGTTCACGAAATTTGCCAAGTGCGTCAATAGACTTTTTATCAATCAACATTTACTAACAAGCGAGGTTCATATATGAAGCGTGCAATGAGAGTACTTGCGATAGCATCCCTTATCCTTCTTGGAGTCCATTCCTCACGGGCGCAGTGGAGTCAAGACACTTTGCCTTATGGGGGAGCTGTGTTTTCCTTTGCTGTCAGTGATACAAATCTCTTCGTGGGAACAGACACCGGCGGCGTGTTTTTGACGACCGATGATGGCACAAGCTGGACCGCGGTCGATTCAGGCTTGAGTAATTCGCGAGTTAATGGGCTGGCAGTGAGTGGAACTAATATCTTTGCAGCGATTAACGGTGGAGGTATCTTCCTTTCGACTAACAGTGGGACCAGTTGGGCAGCCGTAAATAATGGAATATACGACCTTTGGATGTTTTCAGTGGGAACTAGCGGAACGAATATTCTGGCAGGTTGCGAAGGGGGTCTAATATTTCTTTCCACCGACAATGGAAATGACTGGTCATCCGTCACGACCGGTTTGTCAAGTTCCAATATCACTGCTTTTGTTGTCAACGACGACAGTCTCTTTGCTGCTTCCTTCGGAGAGGGAATCATCCGCTCGGCCGACAACGGCAACACCTGGACGCCGGTCGATTCCGGTCTGACAAACATGACGGTGACTTGTTTAGCCACGGTCGGTACGAATCTATTTGCCGGCACTTATGGCGGCATTTTTTTATCCACCAACAATGGCGTAAGCTGGACTCCAGTTGATTCGGGATTGACCACCAATTACTTCTCTGCTTTTGCCGTTACAGGCACGAGCCTCTTTGCAGGGGTATATATAGGAGGCAGCAGCGTATTCGAAACGAGCGACACCGGCACCGTCTGGTACGACACAAGCGGTGTGTTGCCATATAGCGAGCGGATTAATGCCCTTCTTGCCAAGGATATGTATGTCTTTGCTGGAACTCCGGACGGCTTGTTCCGGCTCACGCTTCCCGTTGGCTTCCCGGTTGAACTTACATCTTTCACTGCGACCGCTACTAGCCTCACAACAATGCTTACATGGAAGACAGCAACGGAAGTAAACAATGCAGGATTTGATATACAACGGCGATTAGGCAGTACGCAACAGTGGACAAAAGTCGGTTCGGTTGCCGGTGCAGGCACAAGCAACAAACCCCATAGTTATTCTTATACCGACAAAGTTGGAACTGCAGGGACATATTCGTACCGCTTAAAACAGATCGACCATAATGGTGCATTCACATATTCACAGCAGGTTCAAGTTGCGGTCGGCGGTGCGCCGAGGGTTCTGGGGTTGTCGCAGAATTTTCCAAACCCTTTCAATCCGACGACAAATATGCAATTTACTGTCCCGACGGACGGAAGGGCCACGCTGAAAGTGTATAACACGATCGGGCAGCTCGTTGCGACGCTGTTCGATGGAGTTGCTACGGCCGGCCAGTATAACCAGGCAACTTTCGATGGATCGCGGCTGGCGAGCGGAATATATTTTTCAAGGCTGGAGTTTAGCGGTAAAACAGAGCTGAAGAAGATGCTGCTGTTGAAGTAACTCTCAGCCGTTGGACGAGCAACATCAGGGTAACATGACAAAAAGATTGTCATTCCGAGAATCTGGACAGTGCGAGGGATGGTCAACGAAGAAAGATTGCGTTACAAAATCCCCCCGAGCAGTCCAGGCCCCTCGCGGAGTCTATCCCGCTGTAAAGCGGGACGAAGTGAAGAATCTGGACAGCGCGGGGGAGAGTCAACGAAGAAAGATTGCATTACAAAATCCCCCCGCACGATCCAGACCCTCAGGGTGACATGGAAAAGGATTGTCATTCTGATCCCGCCGCTTTTTGGCGGGAGAAGAATCTGGAATGTGCGTGGGGTTAATCATTGTAACTTCTTATGGGGGAATAATGCATAAGTATTACATGTACATCATGACGAACAAAACGATGACATTGTATACGGGGGTAACCAATAGCATAGACCGGCGCGTTTATCAACATAAATCGCACTTGATTCCGGGATTCACATCCCGTTATAAAATCTCGAAGCTTGTTTATTTTGAAGAATTTGATGATGTGCGCGATGCAATTGCAAGAGAAAAGCAGATCAAAGGTTGGACGAGGCGAAAGAAAATAAATTTGATTACTTCAACAAACCCTGAATGGAAAGACATTAGCCTTCGATGAATTGATGGTTCGTCAGAATACGCCCCCAATCCAGACCCTCAGAGCGACACGGTAAAAGGATTGTCATTCCGAACGGAGCGAAGCGCAGTGAGGAATCTGGACAGCGCGGGGGGAGAGTCAACGAAGAAAGATTGCGTTACAAAATGCCCCACCCCACAATCCAGACCCTTCTCCCCGTCTGGAAAGCGACGGGTCGAAGACTCGACTCGGCGAGGATCAGGGTGAACATGGAAAAGGATTGTCATTCTGAACGAGTCCCGCGGAAGCGGGACGAAGTGAAGAATCTGGACGGCGCGGGGGGAGAGTCAAGAACGAAGATTGCGTTATACAATGCCCACACACAATCCAGACCCTTCTCCCGCCAAAGAGCGGCGGTCGACGACTCGACTCGTCGAGGATCAGGGTGACAAATGAAAAGTAGAGTCCATTTAACCGCACACCAGGCTTCAGCAATTTAAAGCCCTCCTCAGACCGCAAACAAATTTACGAATAGGATATTCAGATGAATTCTCAACGGGAAGCGCAAGGCAATAACCAGCGCAATGAACATCATAGCGGCGGCCCGATTGTGTCGCCTTTGTGGGAATATGTGGCAATTCTTCTCCGCGGAAAATGGATTATCCTGGCTTCGGTGTTTGTGGTTACCGGCCTTGCCGGTCTGTATGCGCTCGACACAAAACCTCTGTATGAAGCAAGCTCGCTTGTGTTGATCGAAACAAAGCCAAACGATAAAGCGGGTCCAATGTTCGATTTCACGGGAGCGACAGCATCAACAAAGATTACAAACGAAATTGAAATCCTGAAATCCCGGTCGACGATCCAGGCCGTTGCCGAAGCTCTCCTATCCCAAAAATTTATCAACGACAAAAAAACAAGGATCATACCTATTTTGGCCCCGGGCGACAGGACGGCGAGTAAAGACTCGCTGGCGACCGTCGACGAGGTAGCGGAACGATTGTCGGGAGCCGTTTATTTTACGCCGATCCATGAAACCGATATTGTCAAGATTACGGCGAGCAGCAGGGATCCCGTGGAAGCGGCGCTGATCGCCAATGTCTATACTGAAATTTATGCTACGCAGAATCTGCAAACGAGCCGTCTCCGCACCACAGCGATCCGCGAATTTCTTCAGTCGCAACTCGACTCCAAGAAAGCCTTGCTGGACTCGGCAGAAAATAGCCTGCAGGAGTACATGCGTTCTTCCGGTGTCGTCTCCCTTGATGCAGAGGGAAACAAGGTTGTAGACCAATTATCTGCCCTTGAGGCTCAGCGTGATGCCATCGATGTAGACAAAAGTTCGAGGTTGAAAACTCTCGCTTCGTACAAGGAAGAATTTGAAAAGCTGGGACAGAGTTCCGCAAAGACGATTGAAGAATCAAACGACAGTTACATCAGTCTTCTCCAGGAACAGATAGCCAAGCTCGAAGTGCAGCGCGATATTGTCACTGCTCAGAATCCCGATCTCGTCGATCAAAAACTCTATTCGGACAAGTTGAAAGAAATCGACCAGCAGATAGCATCGCTGAAAAAAACGCTCGCGGGCCGTACAGAGGAATTCCTCAAGTCGGTGCTCCCCGGCACGGGGAGCCAGGCAGGCGGGGGCGGGTCTTTTCTCGCCGAGGCGAAACAGAGAATCATAGAACAAAGCATCGAACTCCAGGCCCTTGATGCTCGAAAAAGTGCGCTCGACGGCGTTATCCAGGACTATGAGAAAAAGTTCAATCAGATCCCCAGGAAAAGCATGGACCTGGCACGATTGCAGCGGACGAAGATGAGCAACGAAAAACTTTATCTGCTTGTCGAAGAAAAGTACAACGAGACGGCGATACAGGAAAAATCGGAATTCGGATATGTGAACGTTGTCGACCCGGCCGTTGTACCGGTAAAGCCTGTGGGGACGCGTCTTCGCGTCTTTCTTATTTTCGGGTTTATCGCCGGCCTCTCTCTTGGGGTCTTCATCACATACGCGTGGGGATTTATCGACGTGCGCGTGCGAACGCCGGAAGACTTAAAACGACACGGGTTTATCCTTCTCTCGACGGTCAGCGGTATGAAGCACGAAATAAGGAGGATCTATCAAGATACTAAGTCCAACAACCCACAATCTCCGCTCGATGTGCACCTTGTTTCTTTTTACCGGCCGTTCGGACCCATTGCCGAATCATACAGGCATTTGCGGACGAGTGTGCTGGCAGCCCAGGAGGACAACTCATGCCGATGCATCATGATAACAAGCGCAATTCCCGGGGAAGGAAAAACGACGACGGCATGCAACCTTGCTATCTCACTCGCGCAGGCGGAGAAAAAGGTTTTGCTCGTGAACGCAGACCTGAGGCGCCCGGCGATCTATGAGTTATTCGGCCTCACAAACGAGCATGGCCTTGCCGCTTTTCTTTCCGGCACTGCGACTCTGGAGGAAGTGCGCCAGCGGGGAGTTTTACAGAACCTCGATATTATCGTTTCCGGAGAGCTTCCGGACAATCCTTCCGAACTGCTCGGTTCAGAGACGATGAAAGAATTCATCCGGGCTATGAAGCAGGAGTACGATGTTGTGCTCGCCGACGCACCGCCGCTGCTGGCCGTGACAGACGCTGCGGTGGTCGCAAAGGAATCAGACGGCGTGGTGCTTGTTGTCTCCGCCGGGACGACGAAGGTAAACGCCCTCCTGTCCGCTGCAGAGCTGCTGCACAATTTCGACGCAAAAATGCTCGGCGTGGTTCTTAATAACTTTGACATACGGGCTTCCTTCGGTTCATATGCCTACGGCCACCCGCACGGGTACTATGGCTATGAGTCAGGATACTACGGCTCGAATGGGAAGAAGAAATCAAAAGGTTCAATGAACCGGCGATTGGAATCTCACACGTGAGTCAGTGTCTCAGTTTGAGGGTATCGCAAAAAAATGAGCGTCATGCCCGCCCAGGCGGGCATCCAGAGTAACCAAACTGGATTCTGGTTCCAAAGAAATTCCGTTGGAACTTTTGCGGCGACACTAAAATTGAAACTGAGAAATTAAAAGCTCTCTCAAAAATGTACTTTTGCTGACCCGTCTCCCGAAGGGATCCCGTTCCGCTGAAGTGGAACGGGATTGCTCAGGATGCCCTCCGACGCTCCCGTTCCGCGAGGCGGAACGGGATTGCTCAGGATGCCCTTCGACGCTCCCGTTCCGCGAGGCGGAACGGGATTGCTCAGGATGCCCTTCGACGCGTGTCGCGATGAAGCTGCGCCACTTGCTCAGGGTGAACGACTTTATTTAATTTTTCCAAAAAACAAGTTCATCCTGAGTAAGCGATACCGCTCGAAGAGCGGGAGAGCGCATCGAAGGATCACGTAACATGTTATTGAAATAGCTTCTACTAAACTTGAGGGTCAATAACACCATGAGAAAATTTTGCAGCGTTGTTTTTGCCGGATGCCTGATGTTGTGCCTGACGGACGCGA
This sequence comes from uncultured Bacteroidota bacterium, assembly GCA_963843065.1. Lineage (GTDB taxonomy): Bacteria > Bacteroidota > Ignavibacteria > UBA10030 > UBA8401 > JAGVPT01. Next base: position 718 of record CAWJKX010000013.1, on the reverse strand, counting down.
AGGCGCAGATCAATCCCAGCTCTTTTCTTTCAGCGACATCGGTGGGAACGACAAGTACAAACTTTTATTTTGCACGCCCCAACGATCTCACCATTATCGTGAATGTGATAGGATTTGTTGAAAGACCCGGCCGGTACGAAATTGCAAGTTCGATTGACCTGATCAACTTAATTTCGTTAGCCGGCGGACCCACACCCGACGGTTCGCTGAGTAAAGTGACCATCATCCGGATCGACGGAAAGGGAGAAAAAACCACGCGCCGGGAAATTCACGTTGACCTGGAAGATCTTTCCACGGTAAAACAGGAAGATTTACAGCTTGCCCCCGGGGATATAATTCTGGTGAACCGGACAAACTGGTCGAAGTTCAGGGACGCCTTCGAAGTGGTAGTAGAGGCCTCGGCGGTTACGATAGCCGTTACGCAGGTTCTTTTATATACGAAAAAGTAATGCGAGACATCTGAAAAAATTACCTCTCGCCAAGGCGCTGGCAAAGCCTCTGCCGAAGGAGTCTTCCGGACAGGGTGAACCGATCTTTTTTTGTTACGCTTAACAGAAACCATGTTCATCCTGAGTAATCCCGTTCCGCTTCAGCGGAACGGGAGCATCGAAGGACAAAGAAACGCCTTTCGACTCGCCCGTTCCGATGAAGCCTCAACGGGATCGCTCAGGGTGCCCTTCGACGCGTGGCACGATGAAGCTGCGCCACTTGCTCAGGG
>CAWJKX010000012.1:0-13078 GCA_963843065.1 uncultured Bacteroidota bacterium | reverse complement strand
CCATTGCATTTTGCATGCATGTTTTATTGCTTGCCGGATATTTTCTTAACCTCAGCTTCAACTTTCTGTTGTGTGGATTTGCAACAAAATTTCTGTGCGATTTCGTTTTATTGAGCATCCCCCTGATCAAATCCAAGCAATTCTTTCAACTAAAATATTTTGGCTTTTTTGAAATTTACTATACGGTGTATGTGATCATTCTCCCTTTTGCGGTCTTCCTTGGAGGGAGGGTTTTGTGGAAAGGGAGAAAGTATTAACAATGAGCGGGAGGACGAGAATATTGGTCGCCCCTTTGGATTGGGGCTTAGGACATGCAACTCGTTGCATACCAATCATCAGAGAATTGCTTGAGCACAATACGGAAGTGATCATTGCTGCTGATGGGCGGCCGTATGAATTATTGAAAAAAGAATTTCCGACCCTCAGCATCGTTCGACTTCCGGGTTTCACGGTAGTGTATCCGGATGGCGATCGAATCGCGGCAAAGATCGTGAGCCAAATTCCAAAAATCATCATTGCAATCTTTCGGGAACATCGAGCATTATCAAATACTATACGAGATTTAAAAATTCATGCTGTTATTTCAGACAACCGTTTCGGGCTGTTTTCAAAGCACATTCCCTGTGTCTATGTCACGCATCAAATTGGGATTATGATGTCGAAGCGGCTCCAATGGGCTTCGCGGATTGTGTACTATCTGAACAAGGTACTCATCCAAAAATATACCGCATGTTGGATACCAGATTATAAGGAGAGAGATAATCTCTCAGGCTGGCTTTCTCATTTTTATCCGCTGCCGAAAAATGCAACGTTCATCGGTCCGTTGACACGATTCAAACAAATATCAAATGTCCCCAGAGAATACGATATCCTTGTCATGTTATCAGGACCTGAACCTCAGCGTACTGTGCTGGAGAACATCCTGATAGAACAATTAAAAACGGTTCCACGCAAATCATTGGTCGTGCGTGGCATTCCAGAGAAGACCCAGCATATGAAACTTTCTGAATGGATTTCAGTTGTCTCTTCTCTTGACTCTGAAGCGCTCAATAGAGCAATGCTTGCGTCGGAGATTATCGTTTCACGGCCCGGCTACAGCACCATCATGGATCTTGATGTATTGGGCAAACGGGCAATCTTCATTCCAACACCAGGACAAACCGAACAGGAATATCTTGCTGCAGAACTTAAAAGGAGTGGAAAGTTTTATATCCAGGAGCAAGACAATTTTTCTCTGGTCGATGCATTAGAGCAAGTGAAACATTATCCAGGGATTCTCGCCGAGGGAATCCAGTACCTCGACGGTCAAAGTTTCTGTAGGAAAATTGTTGGAGCAAATTCAAGGAGAACAAATAAAGAAAGCTCAATGATAATCCTGCCTATAGTTTCTTTTCCACTTTTGTATGCCGAAACGCATTACCGGTTCAAATATTTCTTCAGTTTTCTCAAGAAATCCGAACCGGAGATCCTTGCTGACATTCCTCATCGCCTTGAACCCGATGCAGCCTTGCCTGTCGTATTGCTTGTAAAAGACAGCAATCTTTATCCGATAGAATTAACCCGTGTGAAGATCGATTTGCAGCATGAAGGAAAGCACATTTATGCAAGCGAAAACGATTTTTCTCTTCAGATAACGAATCGGTTATGGTGGAAAATCATTTCTATTCCCTTTGAGAATGGCTTAAAAGATGTATTTGGTTTCATCGACGTCGATGTGTACTTCGACTATACGGTCGGAGGAGAACACCGATCGGTCAAGAATGATAATTACAAGACCTCATCAAAAGCGAGCTTGCGGGTTTATCGCGCGGCGTACCCGCTTCCCTCTTTAACCGGATGGGTCCAGGGAGACACACATACCCATTCGTCGTATACCGACGACCAGGTGGAATTTGGTTCTCCGATTGAAGCGTCGGTTGAATTGTCCAAAGCCATGGGGCTTTCTTTTTTCTGTGTTACCGACCATTCATACGATCTTGACGATCGAATTGATAATTATTTGATCAACGATCCTGATATTCCAAAATGGGAACTGCAGCAAAAACAGATCGAGGACATAAACTCTCACCATAACGATTTTGCAGTTTTGCGCGGCGAAGAAGTTTCTTGTTCCAATCGTGCGCAACGAAATGTCCACCTCCTTTTGTGGGGAACGACAAAATATTTTCGGGGATCAGGCGATAGTGCTGAACACTGGTTTCATGCCAAGGCCGAACATACGATCGCTGATATTCTTTTACACAAGGAACCCAATGTCGCAGCGTATGCAGGCCATCCGACAGAACCAACCCCTTTCTTCCAATGGCTGCTCATTAAACGCGGGTCATGGGATTTAGATTGATATGGATCAAGGCGGACTTGATGGGCTTCAAATTCTCAATGGAGATGCTAATCAAGCCTTTTCAGAAGGGCTGGTATGTTGGAAGACACTCCTTCTTCGCGGGAAAAAAATTTTCATCGCCGCGGGAAATGATGCTCACGGTAATTTCAATCGCTTTAAACAAATCGGCATCCCATTCTTCACAATTCGAGAACATGAGCGGCAACTATTCGGAAAAATGCGAACTGTCGTCGGATCCAAGTCTCTTACAGAAGCATCTCTGCAGGAAGCGCTTCAACTCGGTCATACAGTCATTACAAATGGGCCATTAGTGGTCTTTACAATAATAAATGAATTCGGTGAAACTGCAGAAATCGGACAACGCATTTGTGGTGCCCGGCTTCAACTTCACGTTCGCGGAATGACAACGGAGGAGTATGGAGAGTTCTGCGAAATTAAGGTGGTTTCCGGAAGGATTGGATATGAAAGTGAAACAGTCAGAATAATAAAGAGTTTCCCGAAAGTCTGTGCAATTGACGTGATGATTGACTTTGAATTGCATCACTATCAGTCAATGTCATACGTTCGGCTGGAAGGTTTCACAAAACATCGCGGCGGCGGCGCAAACGGATTCTGTTACTCAAACCCTATATGGATTCAGCACCTATGAATAAAACCAGATTACTAAAAAGCGTTTTGATCGCGATATTATTTGCATTTGTTACAACTTTCTCGGAAGAAAAGGCCGACAGCGTATCCGCAAACCAACTTTCGTTCGTACCATATGGATTGCTCTTCAAACCATTAGTGGCAGACACATATGAACCGCGCGATGGCATTCTTGCCGAAATTGGCAAGAACAGGCTACGACTTGACATCGGTAATTCAATCGATTTGCTTCAATATTGTTTTGCCGAAGACAGTTCTCTTCTCACGATGGGGGCTGATTTCTTCACGTACACATTACTGCGCGGAGAGAAAGACTTCCATTTCCCTGTAGACGCTTCTGATTATTTTTTTGGCATTAACTTCAACTACAAAAAGACTCTTGATGCCGGAATCGTATCGTCTCGATTTCGCCTAAGTCACATCAGCTCACATTTCGTGGACGGTCATTACGATAACACTCTACAAGAATGGAAAGACTCACGATCTCCAATCGTATACAGCCGCGAATTTTTAGACGGCGTCGTCGCTCTTGAGCCATCGTCATTGAACGACGATGCGAGAATCTACATTGGAGCAACATACCTTTATCACGTTGATCCACATGACCTTGCCCGCTTTATGGCCGACGCAGGATTGGAATACCATAGGAAAGTGTGGACCAATGTGTACACATACTTCGCGTACCAGGCTACAGTTTTGAAAGTCTTGGAAACTTCTGTTCGTCACAATATTCAAGTAGGTGAAAAAATCGGAGCGTGGGAGGGGAGGGGTTTGAATCTGTATGCAAGTTATTTTTCGGGCTACAGTATTCACGGTCAGTATTACAACGTGAAAGACAACTATTTTGCCTTAGGATTTTTGATCGAGTTTTGACAAAAAAAATCCCGTCAGCAAGAGACGGGACGGGATTTTATAGACACATATTATTGATCAGACTCTTTGATGAGAACTTGCTATTCCTAGTCGGCGTAATTTATATCGTAGTGTTTGTTCAGTCATCCCAAGAAACTGCGCTGCTTTTGACTGGTTTAATGAAAATCTATCCAACGCCCGTTCGATAATCCCCTTCTCAATTGTATCCAACGACCGGTCGAGAACAAACTCTTGCCCTGCAATGATATTATTGATCATTTTTACAACTTCCGTCTTCTCATCAACTAACTCGGGAGGCAGAGTAAACCTGCCGCCCTGCGAGAAAAGAACAGACTTATCGACAACTGCTTTTAACTCGCGAATGTTTTCCCGCCATGTCTGACGCACGAGCACATCAATCGCATTAATGTCGATGACGATATCACCTAAACCCAGTTCTTTACTGATCTCTCCGATAAAATACTTCACAAGCAACGGTACATCTTCTGCTCGTTCACGAAGGGGTGAAACATAAATAGTTTCGAACTCGGCAAGTTTTTCATACAGTTCAGGAATAATTTTTCTCCGTTCGAAGAGGCTTTTGAGTCCATCTTTCAGCGTAATAATCAGACGAATATCGACGGGTGCAGATTTCAGCCCACCAATCCGGCGCGTCTTGCGCTCGTTCAATAACGTCATAATCTTCATCTGATTTCGGAAAGAAGCTTCTTCCAGCTCCTCTATGAGTACCGTGCCTCCATTCGCGATTTCGAAAATACCTCGCTTTGAAGTATACGGCAATCGCTCAGCCCCTCTCTCAAACCCGAAGAGAACGGCTTCCATTTCTTTATCATCGATCACAGAAAGATTAACAGAGACAAACGGGAGGTCAACATTGCCGTTCGAATTTTGATAATGGATATTCTTTGCGATTGCACCTTTCCCCACCCCTTCTTCGCCGACAATAATAATGTCATTTCTTGTCCGAGTAAGCTTTGCAATAAGCTTTCGAACATTCTCCACGGCCTTACTTTTTCCGATAATCGGATAATGTGTGGACATTGTTACTTCAGGCATATTATTGTTCTTCATATCTCGTCAATCCCCCTATCGTATTCGAAAAAAATTTAAAATTTTCACTAAAAAGACACTTGCTTTATTCTTTGGTTCGTTGTGAAAAAAGTACTCCCTTAATCGTTTTCGGGTTAAAAAAATAATGTAGAATAATATTATCAAGCCAATCACGCCAACGAGTAATATGTTGAGCGCTATGAACCAATTCATTCTCATAAAACTCTCCAGCAACCGAAGTAACAAAACGTAAGCGAAGCGCAAAAAACATCGCAATCAATGATAGAATGAATATAGTAACATATTGGCCAATAACAAAGATCTCTATGAACTCCTCCCATTCGACAGCATGTATGTAGCTCCACGAATGAAATATTTCCATCGAACAATAGAGTAGCAGAAGGAACATGATCTTATCAACGTAGGCGCCTTGAGGCGGGTCCTTTCTATATTGATAGCCAAAAAACAGAATGATAAAGAAGCATGCAACGACATTCATTTTGATAATATATAAATTGATCGGCTTGTAGAGCAGAATCTCGTAATTCTCACCGTTGAGGTACGGAAATATTTCCTTTATTCGCAAAATATTATTTTCTGGAAACAACTTCCCGACGGGCTGATTTTCTCGCCACGCTGGCAAGGTAATCTGCCGTGCTATATCTTCTGGAGTCGGCATTTTTCCATTCGTTTTCTGAAGAACTGAGTATTCATGATCTACGGCACGAAAATCCTGAACATCTGCCGTCGAGTAGCTATATTTGGGATCGGAAAGAATATCTCCAAAGTAGAGGGCGAAGAAGACGCCAACTATGACCGTCGTTACAACATATTTCAATCCAACGCGAAGATCACGGAATAGAGAGTCAATAACCAGGTAGACAACAGCGAATGCCAAGGCAAGATAGTTTGCACCTTTGACCCACTGAACGAGCACAAAGGGGGAATATTGGTCAATTCTTGCCACTAAGGGTGCCATCAAATTAAAAGCAAACGAGAAAACTCCCATCAAAAAAAAGATGGCGAAATTGAGAAAAAGGAATTTGTTTTTTCTATTCGCCTCATGCAAAATCAAGAAAGTGGAAATAATGCTAACCAAAAAGGCAATTGAGATCATTAGGAATGGTGCTAACCCAATCTGCGGCCCCTCAGGATAAAAGGCAAGCAACGCCATGATCAGTGTGGCTACTCCCCAAATAAGAAATATTTTCATACCCTTCTTCATACAACAACAAATTAGTTCTTTTTTCCCTTCATGTCAAGCAAATTTTCGCTGATAAATCAGAAAAAAGGCAAAGAAAACAGTCATTTCCGTGCTATTTTCAGCTACTTCATTTTATCCTTGACAAAGCTGTCAATTTTTACTATTTTTTTGCGAATAAGTGAGTGATGCACATCACTGAAAAAGTGGGAAACCTCGTTGCTAACAATGCTAATGCTAAACAGGCGTTCGTCTTATCCGTAATTTCGCCTACCGCGATCCCTTGATGTGAAACTGATCTATAATTTTATAAAATGGAAAAAAAAATTACGAACCGATTTTTCAAGTAAAAACCAAAACAATCTGATTTCATTAGACCACATTAACCAACACAAACGGAGAAAGACAATGCAGAACAAAGCAAATGCAAAGAAAGCCCGTGCGGTTGTCGTAACGATTGCACTAATCGTTGCAGCAAATTTTGCTATTTCGCGTGCTGAATCTATACCGCAGCCCGCTTCAAAAACAACCAGTTCCTACGCAGCTGATGCGACGATGTGGCCATCGACTCCAAGGCCAAGTAGTTCCTACGCAGCTGATGCAACGATGTGGCCATCGGCTCCAAGGCCAAGTAGTTCCTACGCAGCTGATGCGACGATGTGGCCATCGGCTCCAAGGCCAAGTAGTTTGTTAGCGGCTGATGCGACGATGTGGCCATCGGCTCCAAGGCCAAGCAGTTCATACGCAACTGATGCGACGATGTGGCCATCGGCTCCAAGGCCAAGCAGTTCATACGCAACTGATGCAACGATGTGGCCATCGGCTCCAAGGCCAAGCAGTTCATACGCAGCTGATGCGACGATGTGGCCATCGGCTCCTAGACCAAGCAGTTACTTTGCAGTTGATGCGACGATTTGACCATCGGCTCCACGACCAAGTAGTTTGTTAGCAGCAGATGCGTGTAATTACCAGTGGGCTCCAAGACCGACTTCTTCAAAGGTTGGCTAATAAAGTTCGTGAAGGAATAACTGAGATTACGATGCGATGTGTGGAGTAATTATTTCATGCACGTCAAGAAGCCATTCGTAATTCAAAAGTGTAACTTCAGGAGCATTCATTCCGGAAGTGTGGAAGAAGATGACGCTTCAAATTCGTCACGTTATATCTCTTTGGAGATGTATGGTAAAGGGTGAGTATTGGTGCTCGGAGCGTACGTCTCGCTATAATTGAACCAGTCTCTCCTTCGAGAGATTTTACTTCAAGAAAAAAAAATTAGGCTTTGGACCGCAGTGAAACTCACTGTGCACCGTCTCAAAGCCTTTTTTATTCCTTTTCAACAGAAAATTCGCTAACTTTCCAATGTCAAATAACTCTGTTGTATTTCAATTAAATCGAAAAGAATCAGAAACCTCCCGTGAAACCATCAAAGGTCATCATCCATCTCAGTCTTTTTATTGTCAGTTTTTTCACGGTCACAGTTGCCGGAGTCCAGTGGCTTAATCGCGACCCGTTTGACCTCACTAATTTCGCTTCCGGAATCCTCTACTCCCTCTCAATTCTTTTCATTCTCGGTTGTCACGAATTCGGACATTATTTTGCGGCTCGGTATCACGGAGTTGACGCAACCTTGCCGTATTTTATTCCGTTTCCCACCCTCCCAGGCGTTGTCAATTTTGGAACCCTCGGCGCGGTCATTAGAACAAAGTCGGCAATACCTTCCAAGAAAGTTATGTTCGACATCGGCGTTGCCGGACCGATCGCTGGCTTCATCGCAACGTTGTTGATCCTATCATATGGATTCCTCGCTTTGCCCGGAAAAGAATTTATTCTGTCGATACATCCTCAATATTTCTCGCAAACGCAGCCGGCGGGAGGTGTAGATTTAACATTCGGAAATCCATTGCTGTATCAATTTCTTTCTTTCATTTTTACAAATCCAACAAATCAATTTGTTCCCCCCATGACAGAAATGTATCATTATCCATTCTTGTGCGCAGGCTGGTTTGGACTGTTTGTTACATCGATGAACTTGTTGCCCGTCGGCCAATTGGACGGCGGACATTTGGCGTACACTATGTTTGGACCCCGTCATAAACTTATCGCTCGTTCAGCGTTTGTTATCGTTATCGTTATTGGCCTGCTTGGACTGCTCCCTCTATTAAATATATCTTTTTCTTTCGGATGGACGGGCTGGCTGTTTTGGGGTCTCATTCTTTTTTTTGTCGTCAAGCTTGACCATCCAGCAGTACTCGATGAAACTCCATTAGACAAATTCAGAAGGAACGTTGGATGGGCAACATTCGGAATTCTATGTCTTTCTTTCACTCCAACTCCATTTACAATCTCCATGTAGATAATCCTTGACTTTAATGTCAACTTTTTGTACAGTTCTACCGGAATCTAATATTTTCGCAATCTCTTATCGACAAGGTTGATACTTTTTTATTGTGTTTTTGTTGTAGACCTTTAAGCAATAATAAGAGACTGCGCATAACAACCGAGCGGCTGACGCAGTCCTCGGTTTTTTTATGAATCTTCCGATGAAACATTTTCCTTATATACTCTTGTTCTGCCTGGTTAGCAGTTGTAAGCTTCCGGATAATGGGGTCATTGATACCTCAGCTCCCCCTTTTATCAGCCAAGCAACTGTATCTCCAAATTTAATCAACGTCAATCGTCTCGCCAGCCAACCGACAGACCCCATCGATACAACGATTCTATTTTCAGCATCAGTGAGTAATATCATATCAAACACTCTCGTGACATATACGTTGTCGGACTCGTTAGGAAACATCTTAATGTCAGGCGATATGAACAACAATGGTGAAGGGAAATTTTCTGCCGTCGCTCACTTCCATATTTTAAGGGAGGATGTCGGAACCTACACTGCTCAATTTCAAGCAATGAATGGCGCGGAATTCACAAGCAATATTTTAACCCAGGCCATTATTGTGAAAAACAATAATAATCACAGCCCCGTCGTTTCAAACCTCGTCATGCCTGATACCGTAAGTATTCCACCAGCAGGTGATACGACTTTCGTGAAAATAACTATTGCAGCTTCAGATTCAGACGGGGCTGCAGACATTGTTTCCGTGACATTGATATCCCAAAAACCTGACGGCACATCTGCTGGGGTTTTTTACCTGTACGATGACGGAAGTGCAAAATTGTATACTCAATTCGGTATCCCATTGACCAGCGGCGACGCCGTTGCGAATGATGGTATTTACACTATTACCATCCCATTAACAAAGGTCACTGATACACTTCCGACATATCGAGATTTTTCATTTATGGCAACAGATCGTTCCGGCGCTGTTTCCACTATCATAACGAAACGGATCTACATTATTCAATGAACCTCATGAATCGCTATTTCGTCTATTCGATAATCATGTTGGCGGCAAGGTTGGAGTATGGCAACGCGCAAGTGCTACATCAAAATTCGTACAGGTTGGAGAGTACTAAAACTTCTTCAATGTACCTTCACCCCGTTAAGCAATAGCGTAACAGACATTGTCGTTTCCGGAACCACTATCTGGCTTGGAACCGGTAAAGGGCTAAGCCGGTCAACCGATGGAGGCTTGACCTGGGTGAATTACTACGGCACCCCAGATTTTGGAATAGAGGGTATTTCGGCGATAGCAATTCACAACAGCGAGGTTTGGGTTGCAACGTCCCACGACACTACGCTAACTACGGTAGATGACACTCCGGTAGGAAGCGGCCTTCGCTACTCATCGGATTGGGGTGAAACGTGGAGAGTCATTCCACAGCCACAAGATCCTCAGAATATTGACACACTTTCCTACGGGAGAAATAGATTATTGGCTATCGGTGTGAGGACAAATGTTTATAATATTACGTACGATATAGCCGCAACTGACAGTGCCGTATGGATTGCATCATACGGCGGCATGGCCCGCAAATCTACTGATAAGGGGAAAACCTGGCAAGTCGTTATCCTCCCGCCCGACGACCTTGACAGTATTGCTCCTACAGATTCACTATCATTTGACGTTTCTCCCGTCTCTGGAAATTTTGGGCTGACGGGCAATCTCAATCATGAAGCATTTTCTGTGTACGCCGAGAATTGGTCGCATGTGTGGATCGGAACCGCCGGAGGAATCAATAAAACGACAGACGGAGGGCAATCGTGGGTAAAGTTCAATCATACCAATGAAATCTCCCCCATTTCAGGAAATTTTGTCGTAGCACTTAATAAACAGATTTTCGGTGGACATGCGATTATGTGGGCTGCCACTGTCAACACACTCGATTCTACTTCAAAGCGCGGCGTCAGCTTTTCAGCCGACAGCGGGCAAACATGGAGAACCACGCTCATCGGACAATTTTGCCATAACCTCGGTTTTAAAGATTCGATCGTTTATGCCGTTACTGACAACGGAATTTTTCGTTCGGCAGACCTTGCAGCGACGTGGTCACAACCGGGAACTATATATGACGATTCGACAAAGCAGCAAATTATTGCTGCTACGCCATTTTATGCCGTTGATACGCTAGGAGAAAATGTTTGGTTTGGCGGAGAAGACGGGGCTGCCTACACACAGGATGACCCCACGCACCTGTTTGGGGCTTCCTGGCGAATCCTTCACGCTGCACAACCTCTCTCTTCCAGCCGGTCTACATATGCATTCCCAAATCCATTTTCGCCCGCTAACGGGATTGTACGGCTGCATTATTCGGTTGATCAGGTTTCGGCAAATGTCACAATTCGTATTTTTGATTTTGGAATGAATTTAGTGCGGACCGTAATTTCGGATGCCAATCGCGGGGGGATCGCCGAGCACGATGAAATCTGGAATGGTAAAAACGACAAAGGTCGACAGGTTTCAAATGGCCCTTATTTCTACGAGGTCGTTATAGGAACCGAGAAACCTATCTGGGGAAAAATACTTGTCCTTCAATAATAGCACGAACATGCGATTTATATTTCCTGTTCTTATCTTTGTTACGTTTATTGCAATGCCGGTTAATGCGCAACTCGCAGGAACTCCGGGAGCATTCACGCGGCTAGGTTTTGGAGCACGCGGCATGGGAATGGGCAATGCCCTTACGGCCGTCGTTGATGGCGACGTTACAAGTTTCTACAATCCAGCCGTAACGCCCTTCTTGACAGACAGGGTTGCCGCAGTATCGTACGGTTTGCTTTCTCTTGACCGATCGCTGAATACGCTTTCCTACTCGCAAGCTATTCAACCTACCGCCGGATTTTCTGTTGGCATCATTAATTCCGGGGTAAGCAATATTGATGGGCGCGATGCCGATGGATTTCAAACTGGAGATTTGTTTACTTCAGAAAATCAATTCTCATTCTCGTTTGCCAATAGAATGTCGAAGGTCATTTCGCTCGGAATTGCATTGAAGATTTATTATTACCGCCTGTACGAAAATGTTTCCTCCACGGACCTTGGGATAGATGCCGGCGGCATAGCGCGCCTTTCGGACAATCTCACACTCGGAATCGTCGTCCAAGATATTGGCTCAAAATACAAATGGGATACATCAAACCTGTACGGCGACCAAGGTAATTCAACCGTTGAGCCTTTCCCCCTTCTCAGGAAAATCGGGCTGAGCTACGCATTCGATGATAATGCAGGGTTGATTTCTCTCGATTTTGAAAACAGCAATGAGAACACGAACATCATTCGCATGGGGGGGGAATTACCTCTGAGCGAGTTCTTTACAGTGCGCGCCGGGCTTGACCACTGGGACGTTCAAGATCCGGCTCAGGCAGCTCCGACCTTCGGCTTTACTGTCCGGACAAGTTCTGCCAAGTTAACGCCGGTCATTAACTATGCATATGTCATAGAGCCGTATGGACTCTTCGGCATGCATATCCTTTCTCTTTCTACAAGATTTTAGTGGTGCTCTCATGACACGAACGAATGTTCTCTCTATTCTCATTTTGCTAAGTGCAATATCGTTGTCTGCTCAAACTGAAAATGCTTCAACCGGGCTTGCATTTTTGAAACTGGGCATAGGCGGACGAGCTATCGGCATGGGTGAAGCATACAGCGCATTGTCGGAGGACGCATCCGGAATCTACTACAACCCTGCGGGAATTTCTTTCGGCGCGGGCGATGAAGTGACTTTCATGCACAAGCAATGGGTATTTGGAACAACAGCAGACTTTCTCGGTTCAACTGTCCACTCTCAGAATTTCACTTTCGGATTCGGGTTCAATTCAACGAATGTCGACGGCATTGAAATTCGACAGCAACCCGGGCCGCCCGAGGGAACATTCGGGCTTCACGACCTTGCAGTGTCCGCCACGGCAAGCTGGCGTATCGACACTTCGCTCAGCATTGGGGCAACCGGAAAATTTCTGTATGAGAAAATCTATGTTGATGAATCAGACGGTGCAGCATTTGATTTTGGTGCGCGCTATCAGTATGATCGACATTTTGCATTCGCCGCCGTCATAACCAACATCGGGTCCATGAGCACTCTATTGACCGAACCGATCGTTCTCCCTGCTGGTGTTCGGTTTGGTGCTTCATTCCAGAGTACGCCTGCCGATTATCTCGCTTTTACCCTTGCGACCGATGTACTGAAGATTTTCCAGGATAATGGGACACGAATTGACGTCGGGGGCGAACTCGCGTATAATTCGTTCCTTGAGTTTCGGGCGGGGTATCAATTTGGGTATGATGCAAAAGGATTCTCTGCCGGATTCGGTCTCCGCTACGGCTTGCTCCAACTCGACTATGCATTTGTTCCGTTTCTGGATCAATTGGGTAACACTAATACGTTTTCGCTGACCTTCAGCCTGTAAATTCAGGAACGATATTTGTTGGCTGGCCGACCTCACATACTTTTTACGGCAACATTCCATTCCTCGTTCATCGACGAAGACATTCAAATTTTGCGGAAGAATTTTAATGTCACAACCGTCATCGCGAAGGGATGGATGGCGCCGATCCTTCTTATTCGAAGCC
>CAWJKX010000011.1:0-65192 GCA_963843065.1 uncultured Bacteroidota bacterium | reverse complement strand
GGATTGTCTCGCCGGCATTGGTGTCAAGCCTCCAAGAGCTTGTATCCGTACCGGTGGAAATCATGGACCCGTTTAAGAAAGTCTCCCTCCCCCGAACGCTGAGAAATTACCGCGACATTGAGAACCGGAGACAGGAGTACGCGTCGGCGGTCGGCCTTGCGTTGAGAGCAGAGTAAGCATGCGCGTTATCGCCGGCAAGTACAAGGGGAGGCAGCTGCGCACGGTAGCCGATTTGTCGGTCCGGCCTGCCACAAGCAGAGTCAAAAGCTCGGTGTTCAATATTTTGCAGAACCGGGTTGAGTGGGGGGAATCGCTGGTGCTGGACCTGTTCGCAGGGAGCGGGAGTCTGGGAATTGAAGCCTTGAGCCGCGGAGCGCGCCGTGTTGTCTTCGTGGAGAATTCAAAACGCGCGGTCGAATATCTAAAACAAAATATTGCGCTGGTCGCCGCATCGCCAGAGTGCGAGGTTATTGCGGCAGATGTGTTCGAGTACCTCGCGCGCCCGCGTGCAGTATTTGATGTAGTGTTTGCCGATCCCCCGTATGATTTTGAAGTGCTAAAGCAGCTGCCAACATTGGTCTTTCAGAGCGGAGTGGTTTCCCCTGAGGGGTACCTGATCATCGAGCATCCGCAGGAGCTGCATTTTGAGCAAAGTCCGTTGTGCGAGGAGGCAGTGGTAAGGAAATATGGCAGGACTGTTGTCACGTTCTTCCAATCACGACATGAAAGCCGACCATGAAAATTGCACTCTACCCCGGAACATTCGACCCGATTACCAACGGGCATATCGACATCCTTGAACGCGGAATGGAGCTGTTCGATAAAGTGATCGTGACCGTCGCGAAGAATTCGACAAAATCTCCCCTCTTCGGCGAAGAGGAACGCGTGGAGATGATCGAGGAGATCATCAAGAAGAATAAATACAGAAATGTCGCCGTCGAAAGCTTCGACGGACTCCTGATCAATTTTGCACGGAAGAAAAAAGCCGTTGCACTCATCCGCGGGCTGCGCGCAATCTCCGATTTCGAATACGAATTTCAGATGGCGCTCATTAACCGAAAGCAGGACAACAAAATTTTCACGGTGTTCTTAATGCCCCATGAGCGCTACACGTACCTCAATTCCAGCATCGTGCGGGAACTCGCGCGACTTCACGGCGAATTCAGAACCTTTGTTCCGCCGAACGTTTACGCACAGCTGAAGAAAAAGGTTAAGGAATTCTAATTTGAGAAATCTGGAAAATTGACTCTCGCAAAGGCGCCAAGATTGTGTTTTAAAATAAATTTGCGATTTTGCGTCTTTGCGCGAGAAACATTTTTAACGATACTCAGAAGCCCAAACTCAACAAGAAAGGATATTGCACAGAATTGAAATCGTTATCGAGACAAGTAGCAAAGGCAGAGCCTTCAATGACGATGGCGCTTTCAGCTGTCGCCAAGAAACTAAAGGCAGAGGGCGTGGACGTTGTCACGTTGACAGCCGGCGAGCCGGACTTTCCCACTCCATTCCATATCAAGAAGGCGGCGATCTCCGCCATCGAAAATAATTACACGGGATATACGATCAATGCCGGCATCCAGGAACTGAGGAAGGCGATCTGCGACAAATTCAAACACGATAACAATATTTCATTCGATCCGTCGCAAATTCTCGTGTCAAACGGCGCCAAGCATTCCATCTATAATGCCGTGAGGGCGATCTGCAACAAGGGGGACGAAGTGATCATCCCCGCACCGTACTGGGTCACGTATCCTGAAATGGTGAAGCTCGTCGACGCGGTACCCGTGATCGTTACAACCTCCGAGGAAAATGATTTCAAAATGACGCCGGCACAGTTGAAACGCGCCATCACAAAAAAAACGAAAGCGCTCCTCTTCTGCTCCCCTTCCAACCCTACGGGGACCGTTTACTCGCAGGAAGAGATTGAAGAGCTTGCGAAAGTTACCGCGAAGGCCGACCTCTACGTCATCTCCGATGAAATTTATGAAAAAGTCATCTATGACGGAACAAAACATTTCAGCATGGGCTCGATTCCGGCGGTACAGGAGCACGTCATCACGGTCAACGGCGTATCGAAGGCTTTCTCCATGACGGGATGGAGAATCGGCTATCTCGGCGCAAAGAAAGAGATTGTTGCCGCGGCTGAAAAAGTGCAAAGCCAAATCACCTCCAACGCCTCGTCAATTTCGCAGCATGCGGCCCTCGCTGCCCTGACCGGCTCGAACGATGAGGTCGACACCATGACGGCTGAGTTCCTGCGCCGGCGGAATTTCATTTATGATGCTATCACATCCATCAAAGGAATAACCTGCGTCAAACCGAAAGGGGCGTTTTATGTTTTTCCGAACGTGAGCGGGTACGTCGGAAAAAAATTTAATGGAAAAACGCTTAAGTCGGGGGACGATATTGCTCAGTACTTGCTGGATGAAGAACGGGTCGTTGTCGTGCCGGGAAGCGGGTTCGGGTCGAAAAACCATGTCCGGATATCGTATGCTTGTTCAATGGAGGAATTGGAGAAAGCGGCAGAACGATTGCGCAGGGGGTTTAGAAAAATTTACGGGAATTGAAAAAAGAGTATGCCAACCTACGAATACAAATGTAAGAAGTGCAAACACGAATTCGAAGAAATTCAATCGATAAGCGCCGATCCGCTGGTGTTGTGTCCTGTCTGCAAAACGCAAAACCTTGTACGCATTATCAGCAAAGGGGGCGGAATGATTTTCAAGGGGAGCGGATTCTATCAAACGGATTACAAAAACTCCAAGTCGGACACGAAAGAATCAAAATCGACGTCCAAAGCCACAAAACCGAAATCGCCGACAACGTCCGAAGAAAAATCTCCTTCCCACCAAAACCGGAACCCCCTTCAACCCCTTCAAAACCTAAAGAATAGCTATCACTAAGTTCACAATGACCACTGAGAATAAAGATTATTTCATTTCCAACCTCACAATCCCCAGAATTCTTAACTTGCGTTCCCAATCAGAGATTGGGAACGAGTGATCAATACTCCCCTCTGTTCACGAAGGACACGAAGGAGAGAGGTTCCGTGGTGGTCAAAACGTCGCGTGAACGATATTTTTAATCTCATAGATGGATCAATCTAGCCCTTCGTGTTTTTTCGTGTTCTTCGTGGATTCCTTCCACTAACAAAAATCCCCGAGCCTTATCGGCCCGGGGATTTCTTTTTCCTTATTCCTCAGTCCGTATTATTTTATCCTTGGTCCAGCATCAATCACTTCCTGCGGACATCCTTCCTCAAACTTTTTGAAGTTTTCGATGAAGCGCGACGCCAGCTGTTTATATTTCTGATTGTATTGTCTTTGCTCGGCCACGAACCGGACGGATCGAGCACATTGGCCGGAACGCCTTCGCAGGCCCTGGGAACCTCAAAGCCGAAGACCGGGTCTTTGACAAATTTCGCTTTCTGCAATTCGCCGGTCAGCGCCGCATTGAGAAGCGCCCGTGTATGGCCGATGCTGATCCTTTTCCCGATCCCGAACGGTCCGCCAATCCATCCCGTATTGACCAGCCAGCACGTGACACCATGTTTCATGATTTTTCGCTTCAACAGGTCCCCATAGAATGAAGGATGATGCACCATGAACGGAGCGCCGAAGCATGTGTTAAACGTCATTTCCGGCTCCTTTCCGAGTCCGACTTCCGTGCCCGCGATCTTCGATGTGTATCCTGAAATAAACTGGTACATCGCCTGATTCGCAGTGAGCCGTGCGATCGGCGGCATCACGCCCGAAGCGTCGCACGTGAGCAAGATAATATTTTTCGGATGTCCCCCCATTTTTTCAGGAACGGCATTCGAAATATAGTCGAGCGGATATGAAGCACGCGTGTTCTCGGTTATCGATTCATCATCGAGGTCGATTAACCGCGTTACCGGGTCATAGACGACGTTTTCGAGGATCGTCCCGAACATTTTCGTCGTCGCGTAGATCTGCGGTTTAGCCGAAGCCGAGAGCCGGAACTTTAGCGTAACAGCCTCCCTCGAAATTAAACACACCATCGTCGCTCCATCCGTGTTCGTCGTCTCCGATAAAGCTTCTCTTCGGGTCGGCAGAGAGCGTGGTCTTTCCCGTCCCGGAGAGGCCGAAGAAAATCGCCGCATCGCCGTCCTTGCCGATGTTCGCCGAGCTATGCATTGCCATGACGCCCTGCAGCGGCAGAAGGTAGTTGAGGATAGTGAAGATAGATTTCTTTATCTCGCCGGCGTACACAGTGTTGCCGATGATGCACAACCGCTGCGCAAAGTTGAGCGCGATAAATGTGTTCGTCGCCGTCGCGTCGATTTGAGGTATGCCCTTAAACCCGGGGAGGGCGATAACGGTAAAATCGGGGACATGCCGGCGGGACTCTTTGTTTGTCCGTGGAAGTATGAACATATTGCGCGCAAACAGTGCGTGCCATGCATACTCGCTGATGATACGGATCGGCATTCGGTAATTCGGGTCGGCACCGCCGTAGCAATCCTGCACAAAGACGTCCCTTCCCTGCAAAAATCCCTGATCCGGTGGAACAGGTCGTTGAATTTGTCGGTGCTGAAGGGGCGGTTATATTGACCCCACCAGATTTGGTTCTCGGTCGTCGGCTCTTTCACGATAAACTTGTCGCTTGCGGACCGGGCAGTGTGCTTTCCCGTGTTGGCGACAATCGGGCCGAGATGAGAGATCTTTGCCTCGCGTCGAAACGCAATCTCCTCTTAGAAGGCTTCGGTCGGCAAGTTCCAGTATGCCAGACGTAAGTTTTCAATGCCTAAAGTCTGTGAGCCCATAATCGCTCTTCAACACAGCCGCTTCGTTCTGAGCAGGTGTTTTGATGTTCAAGATGTTGTTCATAGCCAGTCCCTCACAAGTTTTACGGTCGCCAATGTAGATTTCGTTTGGTGAAGATGGATCGAGCGCCCACTTGATGCGCGCAACGCCTTCAGTAATGTCTTTAATCGAACCTGCATAACTGAGCGCAGATGCCCCTCCATACCGAATTCTTTTCCCGGCACTGTAACAACAAGGGCTTTTTTCAAAAGGAGCTGTGAGAGATCCACCGATTTATTGTAGTATGCGCGAAAATCCGGAAGGCAATAGTATGTTCCGTTCGGTTTTGTGCATTTCACTCCGGTAAAAGAGTGGAGTTCCTGCATCATAATATTGCGATTATTTTCCAAAGTCATACGCAGGCTTTCGACAACACTTTGCAGGCCTGTCATAGCACCTTCCGCCGCGGCCTGCAGCAGAATCGACGTGCAGGATGTGATCTGACCCTGAACGTTCGACATGATCCCGACAAGCTCCCTGCTTGCGATCGTCCAGCCAACCCTGAAACCGGTCATTCCGTACAGTTTCGAGACACCGTTGACAACGATGACGTGCGTCGATTCAATATCCTTCTTCGTATACTTGTAGCAAACGGGAACAGTCTTGCCGTCAAACACCAGCTTGTGATAAATATCATCCATGATGACATAAATCCCCTTTGCTTCGCAGAATTCGACAATTTGCGAGATAAATTCCTCGGAGTAGACGACACCAGAGGGATTGTTGGGGCTGTTGACAATGATACTTAGTGTAAGAGCTGACCGCTTTCCGAACATCTTCCATTCTTGGATAGAATCCGCCGTCTTCCGGAGTAACGATAACCGGGACGCCGTAGACCATTTTCACCATATCCGGGTAGCTGACCCAGTATGGGGCGAGGATAATGACTTCATCCTGAGGGTTGACGATCGAATAGAGAACGTTGAACACCGCTTGTTTCGCCCCGGAAGAGACGATGACATTTTCCGGCGCGACAACCCGATCGTAGTTCTCTTCGGTATATCTGATCACTGCCTTCTTAAGCGATGGGATGCCGTCAGTGGGGGTGTACCTGATATCGGCTGCGTTAAGTTTAGCAGCGGCGCTAAGAATGGCGTTGATCGGAGCCTTGTTTTTCGGCTCACCGGCACCAAGGTGAATCACTGCTTCTCCTTTTTCCCGCAATACTCTCGCCTCTTCGTTCAACTTCAACGTCGGAGATTCAGCGATTGATTTAGCAAGCTGACTGACGCTCATAGTATGAAACCTCCATTGTGAAAATGATGTGGGTGGATCAAAGTGTAGTTTGCTCAAAACGTATGCCAAGGTTGATTACTCAGATTTTCTCTGATTGCACTCAGATCGCAGATGAATGCATGGGATTTCATGGATTCATAAGGATTTTGCGCAGACCGCTTTGCCGGGTTTTCGAAGAACCCATCCAAATAATTTCGTTCTTAACAATGCGAAGATACAACGAAAATTGTTGGCAGAAATAATAAAAAATGGAGCATAGCTTTCATTATTACTTGATTAGAAGTAAGTAAGAACCCTTTCTTGCCTCAATAAGATAGGCTGCTTTACCCAACATCCTAACTTTTCAAGATTCTTGAACGATCGCAAGGTCATTTCAGCAGGAGCATCTTCCTCACAGCGGTAAACCTTAATGTAGGATTCTCGACTGACACCGCCTCGATCCGGTAGAAATAGATTCCGCTTGGAACCGTAGCGTTCCATTTCACCTCGCGATATCCTGCCGCCTGCTCCCCGTTGACCAGATCCGCAATCAACTGCCCCAGAACATTGAACACTCTGATTCGAACTGCGCTTCGATACGGAAGCGCAAAGCGAATCATCGTCGAAGGGTTAAACGGATTAGGATAATTCTGACTAAGGCCGAACTGATCCGGCACATCCGTCAGCAAATGCTGACGCCGGTCACAGACTGGCCGCTCCCGTCTACTGTCAATGTATCCGGGATGTGGCCGAGTTGCTGACGATGAGAATCGATGCATAAACGGGCCCGATCGACAACGGCGAGAAAGTGAGCGTGTCTGACCATGATTGACCGGGGGAAGGCTTCGCAATGACCATTTCGCGCTGAACGCGGCGGAGCTGCCTTTGACCGGTGATCTTCAACGTGTCGTTTCCATTGTTCGTAATAGCGACGGTAGTGTCTTTCGATTGCCCGATTTCAACGTCGCCGAACGAAATGGAATGCGCTAACAGGCGCAGCACCCCTTCGCCAATTCCGCTCCCACTGACCTGAATCGTGTCCGGCGATGACGATGCATTGCTGATGAGGACAATCTCTCCACTTGTGAGACCGAGCACTGAAGAAGCATACCGAATCGTATCAACAAGTGATTGCCCAGGCGAGAGGTTTGCGGAAGTCGTCCGGACGGAAAAGGAATTTCCCGTAGATACAATGCTGAAAATATTAAGAACACTGCGCCGTGGTTTGTTATTGTTATCGTCGTGTCTTTGAGATTTCCCACAGTAACCTTGTTGAAAACGATGGCCTTAGGAAATCCACGTAATGGTATGAAGCTATTGGAGACGATTCCTACTGCTGCGGTAAACCACAGATTGGCCAAGTCGACAGTGGCGTCCTGAATCTGGTTCTGCGTTAATGCTCCGGTTTTTTCCCACAGCGCGGCATAGTAAGAGCTGTTGTACACGGGGTCTATTGCTTTTGCATAATTGTCGGCTTTCATAATGGAATCGACGATGCTGTTGCCGTGCGTGATAAATGCAAAATTCGTATCGATCGGCACGGAATAAAGTGCACATGTTTGGCAGCCACCGAAATTTGATTCAGATAGTTATAGCTTTGAAGCATTGTCGATTCATACCGGCTATGAATCCCGTTGTTGCCAGTCTCCGCTCCATCGTAGTTTGCAGTAACATGGAGCGGCTGATGCGCATCGCCGACGTAATGACCCAAATCAGCAGCAAACTGCAGCGCCATTACTGAGTCTCCTCTTCGGAGGCAATTTGTCAACGAATCAAAAGACCAAATAATTGACCACGGAACCACGCCGGTATTCGTCACGAAGTACTGCCCATGTTTTGCCACCAGGGTGTCGTAGTTGTGAGATAGCGTTCCCGCCGCGAACTCGGGATAATCTTCAATATCGATGAAGTGCTTTGGCGACTCGGTTGGATCAGTGCTCTTCCGATCGTCGGCGTCCCGAGCATGCGCGCTAATCCAACTTATATTGTTAGCGAAAAAGGGAAACGATGCAGGCAAATGTTTTGCCGCCTCTTTGTTGATAAATATGTGCGTCGTTTCTCCCCAGCTCCATGCAAAAGATGAACAAAGGACAAGTACCGCTACTATATAAAGAACTTTACGCGCCATCCCGATCCTTTTCTATGATGAATATTTCCACGATGTGAATCCGAGCAGCTTTATCGAGCAAGAAGATCAGCCGTTCTTATTATTAACTGATGTTACGCATCATGGACCGAAAATTCTATCGCATCATGACACACCCCTTGCCGAAGGCATCCCTTTACCGGGACAATCCCCTCTCTCTTACGCGCGTGCCCACACCAGGGGGGAGATCAAGAGACTCTTGCGGCGGACTCTCCTCTGGGGCGAGGGAGTGTGCGTTGGAGAGAGTGCCCGGGGGTGTGTAGAAAAATGTTTCGCGTAACATGAGTTATCAATTACTTCGCTACGCGAAAACCTTTTGCCCGGAGCACTTTTGCAGCCAAATGCGCTGTCTCGGCAGACTCGAACGACAGCCGGAATGTTCCTCCCTGTCCTTCTCGTATTTTCAATAGCTCAATATCGTTGATATTGATTCCGGAGCGAAACAGCGTCGCAGTGATCTTTGCGAGCATTCCCGGTTTGTCGTCGACCCACACGAAAAGATCGTGAAGGGAATGAAGAAAGCCTTTTGTGTTTTTCGGGATCGAATCGCGAAACGATTTCGCGCGGATGAACTTTTTGCCGACATCGGATAATGATCGTTGGTGGAGTCCTTTGCGGACTTCTCCCAGCAGTTTCTCAAATTCACGCAGCGCCCGGCTTGTTTCGTCCCTGTTGTTGAAAAGGATATCCTTCCACACATGAAACGGGCTCGAAGCGATCCGCGTCATATCCCGGAATCCGCCCGCGGCGAGCTGGAGGAACGCGGGGTTGCTCTTATTTTTGTGCGCCGCATTATCCATCAAACTTACCGCTAGGAGCTGCGGCAGATGGCTGATTGCCGCCGCCACACGGTCGTGTTCGCGCGCACCCATCGTCAATACTCGTGCGCCGATTGATTTCAGTAGTGCTGCCAAGGGCTGAATTTTCTTGCCTCCTCCGTGGAGCGGACATAGAACATAGGCGGCATCTGAAGAAAAAGAAGAGCGTCGGCGTATAGGATGCCGCTCCCTTCCGAGCCTGCCATCGGATGACCGCCGACGAATACGCCATGTGAGGCAAAATATTTTTTCGCGCACGATTGAACTACGCCCCTTCACACTTCCAACGTCAGTAACTATGGTATGAGGGAGAATGAAGCGCGAGACATCGGGAAGCAGTTTCAAGATAGATTCAACCGGCGTGCACAAAAAAACATTTTCCGCACCGGACACGGCGTTTCCAAGCGAGGGCGCAGAGATATCGATCGCTCTTCGCTTCCTGGCGCGGCGCAGCACACCGGGCGAATCAAAACCAACGATCGTCGCGTGTGGATTATTCTGCTTGATAGCAAGACCGAGCGATCCTCCGATAACTCCAAGCCCGATGACAGCAATCTTCATATCAACAGTGAACAGTAAACAGTGATCAGTAAACTTTGCGAGAGCAGTTAATTCCTAATTCATAATTATTAATTCTTAATTGCTTTCACGCTATGCTTCTGCCGATCGCCTCGGCAATAATACGCACCTGCCTCATTAACTCGTCGAATTGTTCGGGGAATAACGATTGCGCCCCGTCCGATTTCGCATGGTCGGGGTCGTTGTGGACCTCGACCATGATCGCGTCTGCACCGGCGGCTACCGCTGCGCGGGCCATCGGCGTCACTTTATCCCGAATGCCGATGCCATGCGACGGGTCCGCGACAACGGGTAAATGACTTTTCGCATGGATCACCGGTATTGCACTGATGTCCATCGTATTGCGCGTCGCAGTCTCGAATGTACGGATGCCGCGCTCGCACAGGATCACCCGCTTGTTGCCCCCCGAAAGAACATACTCCGCCGACATCAGCCATTCTTCAATCGTCGCCGACAAACCGCGCTTCAGCATCACAGGTTTCTGCGATTTACCGAGTTCTTTCAGAAAGGTATAGTTTTGCATGTTGCGTGCGCCGATTTGAAGCACGTCCGCATAGTTCTCGACAAGCCCCATCTGGTTGGAGTCCATCACTTCGGTAATGACAAGCAATCCGTATTCGTCGGCCGCGCGCCGCATCAGCTTCAGCCCTTCTTCACCCATGCCCTGGAATGAATACGGCGACGTGCGCGGCTTGAATCCTCCACCACGGAGAAACTTTGCTCCGTGCGCTGCCACATGTTTCGCGATGGCGAAGATTTGTTGTTCACTTTCTATCGAACAGGGTCCCGCCATGACAACAACTTCCTTTCCCCCTATCTTCACTCCTTTGATATCGAAAACCGAGTTCTCGGGATGGAATGAGCGGCTTGCGAGTTTGAACGGGTCGGTGATGCGGTACACATGTGCCACGCCCGGCAGAAGTTCCAACTGCCGCGTATCGAAATCCGGCTTTACGCCGATCGCCCCAAGCACAGTCTGATTAATGCCCGTCGAACGATGAACATCGAACCCATAATCGTGAAGCACTTTGATGATGCGTTCTACGTCAGGTTCTGTGGCATGCTGCTCTAGTACGACAACCATTGAGTATCCTTTGATAGTGATGAAATGAAAATCTCTGCGCTTTTCAATGAATTGGAATTCAGGAGACAGAATACAGGAGACAGAATTCAGAAGTGTTTAATCTGAATAGCGCTTGAATACGCATGAAGGAGTTTACTGACTTCTTCGGCGGTTTTCTCAAGTTCCTTCGTTTCTCCGTAGTGCAAGTCTTCCGATAAGATGAGATAATACCTGCATTCTTCTAATGAGCCTTGCGCAATATTCATGAATCTAATTTTGTCCGCATTTTCCCTTTTTCTTAAATCCTTCTGCAATATTCGCAGCCACGGAAACGGCAGACCGTCTCATCTGCGACATTAATCCGTATGTTTCTTCTGCATGAAAGTTTTCTGTGAATGAGTAAATTCTCAGCACAAATCTATGTGCTTTCTGCCAAACAATGAGTTCTTTGAAGCTTGCCGCACCCCTTGTATCCATGACTTTTTCCCCCAATGCTTGTATTCAGTATTCTTTCTCCTGTCTCCCGTATTCTGTCTCCTGAATTCTATATTCTCCCCCCCTCATTCATACCTGTCCAACTTAAAGCTCTCCCCGAGATAGAGTTTCCGTGCCTGAGGATCGTTCGCAAGAGACTCGGCCGTTCCCGCTTTCAGTATCTTCCCCTCAAACAGCAGATATGACCTGTCGGTGATAGAAAGCGTTTCGTGGACGTTATGGTCGGTGATCAGCACGCCGATGCCCCGCGAGCGAAGGCCGGTCACGATCCTCATAATCTCTTCGACGGCAATGGGATCGATGCCGGCAAACGGTTCATCCAGCAGAATAAATTTCGGGTCAGTAGCCAGCGCACGGGCGATTTCCGTCCTTCGCCGCTCACCGCCGGACAGAACGTAGCCTTTGCTTTTCGACAAATGCGTCAGACCAAATTCCCCGAGCAATGTATCACATCGCTCGGCCTGTTCCGCGGTCGACAGTTTCGTCATCTGCAAGACAGCGAGGACATTTTCCCTCACGGTCATAGTCCGAAAAACCGACGGTTCCTGCGGAAGGTACCCTATCCCGGCATGCGCGCGCTTGTACATCGGGAGGCGGGTGATATCCTTTTCCTCAAGATAGACATGCCCTCCGTTCGGCCGGATCATCCCAACGATCATGTAAAATGTGGTCGTTTTTCCCGCGCCGTTAGGGCCGAGTAAACCGACAATTTCTCCCTGCTTCACCTCCACCGAAACGTCTTTTACGACTGCACGCTTCTTATATAATTTCACCAGATTCTCGGCGCGAAGAACAATTCCATTATTATTCGACGCAGAGCCGGAGTTCTGTGGCGATTCAGCGCCAGGGTCAATAAAGCCGGGTTGTATTTCCGTCATAAGTTCTTCAGACTAGGAAAAATGGATTTCAGCGTCGGACGGTCTGTCCTCAGATCGAAGCCGTCGAGATTATACTTGGTCTCGTTTTTCATCACCATGGTATCGGGATAATACGTCCCCTCGATGCCTCTCACGATGCGAATCACGTCGATTTTCCCATCAATGAATGTCATTGTAATCACATCGCCGCTCGTTCTATTGACGCCGTTCGGGGATTTCCCGTCGTACAAATAGTATAAGCTGATGGCATTTTGGTCCACTGCCATCTCGTGAAGTTTATCGTCTTGGAAAAACATTTCAATCTTCCTTCCCGTCAGCTGGTTATAGCGCGCAGGATACGCACTATCGCTGAGGGAAAGGGCAAATGTTCTGTTGCGTATGACGGCATGTTGCAATTTATTGTGCGACATAAATAACGTAATCGAATCGCCGGAAGCCTGGTTGTCATCGTACCACACGACAGGCTCCTGGCGCAGTTCCATGTATTGCTTCCGTGTAAAATACCTCGCCCACCCGCACCGGACTGAAAGTGGCCCGCGTGCCATCGCAACGCTGTCCGTGGCGATCAATTTTTTTGTCGAATCGTCGTACGATTCCATCAGAATGCTTTTGACGACGAGCGTGTCAATTTCTCCCTTCGATGACGTATCAATCTGCATGAGACGGGGCTGCTCGGTGATCCGTGTGTACCGCGTCTCGTCAAAATGCTCCAGATAGTCGCCGAACAGCCGGACATTATTGTCGGAGTTGATGACTTTCACGTGATGAATGGCAATCGACTCTCTCTCCTTCTCAAGGTAGGTCAATTCATCGCTGAAGATGGTAGTTGTCGAATCGATCACATGGACGTGCGAATGAAAGAACGACTTTTTTTCTTCTGTGAAATAGGTTCCTGAATCGGCCAGCAGGATAACATGGGTCGTTTCAAGCCGGACGCCATCTTCGCAAACGGCTTTTTTAGTGTTGCCATAATAGGTTCCCTGCTTTGCCGTCAACGTTACCGTGTCCCGGAGAACCCTCACTCTGCCGATCAATTCAACCACGTTTTTTGCAAGGTGTTGAACAGCCCGGTCGCACCAGACCAGTACGTTGCCTTGCACAAAATGAACGTTGCCGGTGCATTCGCGGATATCCTCGCCGTTCACGTTCTTGCCTGCAAACACGTCCGCATGCTTCAATATGATATCATCCTTCCCTTGCCCGAGCACGTGCCCATTCAAAAGGAGAACAATCATAAAACACAGACCGGCGCATCTCGATCCATTCCCCAACGGGAGCGCAACCAGGAACCGGCTCCCTCTTTTAACTCTTGTCCGTGTCATAGCACCGAGCTATTGTTGTTTCGCCGTCCCAGTGACCTTGAAGATTTTGTAATTCTTCAGGCTCTGGTCGGATTCGAATCCGTGCCCCTGCAGATGTTCTTTGGGGGAAGTGATTGTGACGAAATCATCTGAATGAATGAGTTGGCGCCGGTTATCCCAAAATAGTTTTTCCGTTTCAACAACGACGCCGCTGTCCGACACCACCACGACATTCCCATCTGCTTCAAGATTGTTCGTCGCCTCGTCGACTTTGCCCGTTCGCGAGGTGAGGACCGACGAGTGGACTCCGTGCTCGTCAAAGAAATCTACATGGACTCCGCTGTCGAGGAGCGTCTGTTTTGTCGCTTCGTAGGCAGCAATGTGTCCCGCTTTCAAAATTGCCTTGACGATGCCGGAATCGGTAAAGGTGACGGTGGTAATCCAGCTCTCCTGAGAAGGAAGCGCCGCACCGGAGACTCCTCCGAGAACGGAGGGTTTGATTTTCTCTTCACAACCGTTGGAAAACAACACAACGCATGCAGCGAGTAAAGCGATGTGCCTTGTTACCACGTCATCCTCGATCCTGTGTCGCCAGGCCGGCTTTCACCAGCTCGTGAATATGCACCATGCCGACAGGCCGGTGTTCCTTGTCGACGATAATCAATTGCGTAATCTTGAATCTTTCCATTTCCTGAAGAGCCGCTGCAGCAAGCGCACCGAACAAGATCGTTTTGGGATTCTGCGTCATCACCTGCTCGGCAGTAACACCGGAAACATTGGTCATTTTTTGCAGAAGCCTGCGGAGGTCGCCGTCGGTGATGACACCGCGGAGAATTCCCTCGTCGTCGACCACGCACGTGGCACCTAACCGTTTGGTGGTCATTTCAAGGATTGTATCTTTCAGGCTTGTCGTGAGCGAAACTTTCGGAACCAGCGTCCCAGCGGTCATCAATTCTTCGATCTTCAGAAGGAGGCGCTTGCCAAGATTTCCGCCCGGATGAAACAATGCAAAATCTTCCTTGCTGAAATTTCTTTTTTCCAGCAGCGTGATGGCCAGAGCATCCCCCATTGCGAGTGCGGCAGTCGTCGAGGATGTCGGGCGCCAAATCGTGCGGGCACGCCTCTTCTTCCACTGAAACGTCGAGGACAACGTCCGACTCGCGCGCGATTGACGAATTCATGCGGCCGAGCACCGCAATAATCGGCACCTTAATCCGTTTGAACATCGGGATCAGCAGGCAAATCTCCTGCGTCTCGCCGCTTTTCGACAGACACACCACGACGTCTTCCCGCCGCACCATCCCCAAGTCGCCGTGGACGGCATCCGACGGATGGAGAAAAATTGCGGCGGTGCCGGTCGAGTTCATCGTCGCAACAATTTTACGCGCGATGATCCCCGATTTCCCCATACCCGTAACGACTATTCTTCCTTTTGCTTCAAAAATTATCCGGACGGCCCGTTCGAACGAAGCATCGATTTTGTCGACGAGCGCGGCGACCGACTGCGCTTCGATGCGAATGACCTGCTTCCCCTTTTCAATTTCAAACGATTGAGTGCTCATTTTTTAAAAAATGAAAGAACTTTATCGACGAAGAGTTGTTTTTTTTGAACGCGGCAGAACGATCCTGCCAAGGTCAATTTTTTTTCTCAGCTTATTGTACTGCACAAACGCAGCTCCGAGGTCCGGATCGGAGAACGTATGAAGCTGCCTGAAAAAATTTTCGGCTGCGAGAGCGGTCTCGGGGTCGCGAATATTTTTGTGAAGCATTAGGGCGTTGTGAAAATTCGTCACCGGAATGAGATGATTCACTCCGTCGAGTGCGTCAAAGATCCACAGCCTTTTATCAACGGCGCACACCGCCAGCGTCGCATCTCCTCCGGATTCTCTCCGGATCACGACCTCGCGGAGGGCCGAGCCGCAAGCCGGGCATGGCTGTGTTGGAGACCACAAAGAAAAATTCCATCGCCGCCGTACTGTAATATCTTGTGGGACCGTATCGTCCTTCAGGCTGACGATTTCATATTCAAGCTGGTCTTCGAACAACTCCCGCAACGTTGCAGAAATACTTGCGTTCTCTGCTTCGATTACTCCGTAAGCAAATACTTGCGGCAGCGGTGATTCAATATCAGGGTGTACATCTTTCTCCGCCATAATATAATTTCCCGCCCCTCGCCGCCCTTCACCAACAACAACCCATTCTAAAATATATTTGCGGTACTCGTTGTAGCCGGACCTTGCTGCAGGGAGAAGCCAGAGCAGTGTTTCGCGTTCAAACACGGTCAACGGTCGGGGAAAAAGCGCCTGTTGTCCGTTGTGAGGAGAACCGTAACTCACGACCATCCATTCATTTTAACGAGGGAATCGATTGCCTTCGCCTGGAGTAATAGTTCTTCAAGGCGCGAGAGCGGAAGCTGGCTTGCCGCATCGCTAAGCGCTGTGCCGGGGTCGGGATGGGTTTCGATAAACAGGCCGTCGATTCCGACCGCAACGCCTCCCCGCACAATTGGAAAAATAAATTGCGGCTGTCCGCCGCTCTTCCCGTTGTCATTGCCGGGAAGCTGCACAGAATGCGTTGCATCCAAAATGACAGGGTAACCGAACGAACGCATTACCGGCAAGCCGCGCATATCAACGACGAGATTGTGGTAGCCGAACGTCGCACCCCGTTCAGTCACGAGAATTTTTTCATTCTTCGTTGAAGCAACTTTTTCGACAGGATGGATCATATCCTCGGGAGCGAGAAACTGCCCCTTCTTGATATTCACCGCTTTGCCGGTATTTCCGGCAGCAATCAATAAATCGGTTTGACGACAGAGAAATGCGGGAATCTGGATAACGTCTGCAACTTGCGCGGCGGCACGCACTTCTTCCACCGTGTGGACATCCGTGAGGATCGGAACTCCTAACTCCCTTTTCACCTCTGCTAAAATTTTAAGCGCTTCGTCAATGCCGATACTCGTAAAACCACTTACGCTTGTCCGATTCGCTTTTTTATAAGAGGATTTAAAGATGAACGGTACACCAAGCCGCGATGTGATCTCCTTGATCCTTTCAGCCGTCGAGAAGATCATGTCTCTATTTTCAACGACGCATGGACCGGCAATCAACACCAAAGGATTGCCTCCACCGACTGAAATTGTAGAAATAGTTACCGTTTTCATAAGTTTTCACTAACAAAATAGCAATCTTTTCAGGGAAAGTAAAGGTGAATAAGGACTTGGAATTTGATCAGATTGGGGGGTTTAGAGGCAAAAATCTTTCAGTTTCTTACACTCCGGCAACATTCAGCAATACAAAAAAGAGAGAACCTCCGATTGCACACGCCCAGTTTACCGCATCGTTATCCATCCAACGCACGCCGCCGACGAGCTGCGCGGGACATCCGCAATGAATAGTCCGCTCGGTCATTTTTCCGCACACTTCACACCGATAGTTCGCCTGGACGGTCGCCCCGAGCAGACTGTCAACAAGAGAACCTGCGACACCCGAGATTATGATCATGATAAAGAGAGAACGAACTGCGCTGCCGGTCATCCAGAAATTTCCGCTAAGGGCGATGAGAAATGCACCGAGCGCGCCGCCAGCCAGACCAACGAACGACACAGCCCCGCTCGTTCCGGTTTCAACTTTCTTTAACGTGATAATCGAACGCGGAGAACTTTTTGCCAGCAGACCGAGTTCCGTCCCCCACGTGTCCGCTGTGACTGCAGCAAGCGAAGCGAGGTAGATGTAATACCACACATCGTATTCAGGAAAGAAATACCAGCAGAGCATCATGATTCCGGCAACGCCGCCGTTGGCTGCAACCTGTCCTGCATCACGCGTATCGGTCTTTTCAAACATTAATTGGTAGGCTGCTTTTCGTTTCTTGCCGAATTTTGAAAGTCCGCTCGACAGAAGAAAGAAGGCCAGAACCGGGACTGTCCACTGCCATCCTCCCAGTCCAAAAATGATCGACGCAAGTATAAACGTTCCGACACTTCCGCTCGACGACAAGAAACGAAGAGAGAACGACGCCGCGGCAAAAATGGCCGCAAGGGCAAATCCGACAAAGAATTGTTCAAAATGATGGTGCGGGAGTGGAACGAGAAAGAAGTGAAGGACAAATGCAGTCGAAAGTGGGATCGTGAGATTATCCAACCCCTTCGAAGAAATCGCCTCCCATGCCGTAGCGAAGAACGATACAGCGAGGGCGATCAAGCCGGCGAGTGACCGTGCGGGAACAATTCGGAAAGAAGTTAAACGCGAGAATTCCGTTGAGGCCTAAGGAACTGTAAAGAAGAAAGGCAACCACCAAAAATGTCGTGGCAAACATCGCCGCTGAACCTTCGAGAGATTTCTTGTCGCTCGTGAGATAATAGACGTGCGGCGAAGTAAGGTTTTCCCCGACAATTGCGGCGGCCGCATCGCTTAATCCCAGCACAAGTATGGAGATAGAAATAATCTGCGGAATGGTATCCCAGCAGAGGAGAACAAGTATTAAGAACGAGAGCGGGTAGTAGACTGTGCCGTACGAGCGCCTGTTCGTGCCGTGCATCCCTTTCAATAAACCGAGTTCTATGGCGGTAAAATTGACAGTGATAAAGATAACGGCGAGGAGAATCGCGGGGATGCCTGAATTGAAAATTTTTGGGGCAAAAAAGATGAGAACGCCGGTGGAGATATGGACGAGCTTCCGTGTGACCTCGGGCGACCAGTGGAGCGCCTTCCTCACAAGCTCAGCCACAACAATAAATGCTGCCAATCCAATAACCAGAAGAGAGAAATATATCCACTCGGAATTCGTCGGCGGGGAAAGGAGATGCATGCGCGGCCGCTATTGTGATGACATGGCGGCGTGAAGCGCCGCTCGTTCTATGATTTCGCACAACAGCACGTCCATCACAAGCTTTGGGGTCCGTGGCGGAGGACTTCAGCTCCCGGTCGGCGCGTGCAAGGGCAAGAAAAGCATTTTCGACAGCGGCAGGAGAATAGCCGCGAAGCTGCGAGAGGTATTCTTTAATAAAGTAAGGACTGACCCTGACGGCGCCTGCCAATTCGAATTCCGATTTCGCCGCTGCGTGGAGCTCGCGAAGCTTTGCCATGATGATAAAATGGCGCGTGAGCATGACAATGATCAATTGCGGCGATTCTCCGCTGTCCAGCATCCGCTCGACAATTTCGATCGATTTGGAAATATTCTTTTCGCCGACCATCTTCGTCAATTCAAATACGGTGAATTCCTTCGAGATGCCGACGACGGCTTCCACATCTTCCAATTCAATGGCCGGCTTCGATCCGACGGCAATCAATAATTTATCGATTTGATTTGAGACTTCCCGGAGAGAATTGCCGACGTACGCCTGTAAAAGCTCGGCGGCCTCCGGCGTAATTGTCCTCCGCAGCTGCGCAACGCGGCGCTGAATCCATCCCGGTATCTCGTTTTCATACAATCGGCTAAATTCCCCGCCGACGGAATTCTTTTTCAACAGTGGATACGGCTTCTTGCGCGTATCGGGCTTCGAGGCAATCAGGATGAGGCATGTCGACGGCGACGGGTGTTCGAGGTACGGCTCGATGAGTTCTTTGTTTGAAACACGGTCGAAATCTTTCACGATAACAACCCGCCGATCCGCCATCATGGGAAACGAGGAGGCGACGGAGACAATGTCTTTTCCGTCTGTCTCGCCGCCGTGAATAATATCGAGGTTGAATCCCCTGGTTGCCGGGTCTACGCCCTCCGCGACGACGGCGCTGACAATTTCATCAATAAGAAAATCTTCCTCTCCGTAAAAAAAATAGACCGGTGCAAATTCTTTTTTCCTGATGGAAGAAAGAAAAGTCTCGACCGAGGTTTTCCCTTTACCGCCTTTGGCCATAGCAGAAAGATCCTTTATTGAACGATCACATTCTTGATGAGGACCTTTTGAATCGGATTATCGTTAGAGTCGCGCGGGACAGCGGCGATTTTATCCACAACGTCCATACCCTTCACGACTTTTCCGAAGACGGTGTATTGGCCGTCTAACGATGGTGCGGCAGCGACGGTAATGTAGAACTGGCTGCCGTTCGATTTGCGTGCCGGGTTTACCTGGTCGCCCATACGCGCCGCGGCGATAACACCCCGGCCATGCGTCAATCCGATCTCGGCATCAATCGTATATCCCGGTCCGCCAAGTCCGTCCTTCGAACGGTCGTCCCCTTTTGAATTCGGGTCGCCCCCTTGAATCATGAACCCGGGAATCACGCGATGGAATGTTGTCCCGGCATAGAATCCTTCTTTTGCCAGTTTACGAAAATTGGCTGCATGTTTCGGCGCTTTATCGTCGGCTAACTGGAGGGTGATGTTGCCCATTGAAGTTTTTATGACGACAAGACCGCGAGAGTCCTTTGTTGCAGCCATCGAGGATCTTCCTTTCTTTGTCGAATTGTTTTCCTGGCTGACGGAAAAGGCGGAAAGAAAAACTATTCCACAGAGGAAAATAAAAATTGCTCTCATCATCTTTGTCCTATCATAGCTTTGAGTATTTCAGTAAACGACCATCATCAAAGATGGTGGCTTTTGAAAAGAAAAAGCAAGTCATTCCGCGCTTGACGCGGAATCCAGAGTCAATCAACGGAACTGGATTCCGGTTCTTCGTCCCGCCTGAAAGCGGGACTCGACCGGAATGACAGGCATAGCCAACCGAACATAACCACCGCCACAGGCGGCGGGTTTCTGCTTCGCACTAAAAATAATATGTTAGTCCGAAACTAAGTCCGACGACAAACATCGACAGCGATGCAACCTGACCGTGGTTTTGCAACATGGTGCCGCCGGCGCCTGTCAAATGTCCGAGCAACTCCAACCGCATATTTCCTCCGATATATCCATACAAATGCTCGTCAAACGAGGTCTGGCCTACTGCCTGGGCTTTTAGGCCGATGCCGTGAGCCGAATAGGTGATGTCGTTGCCGTAGGTATCTTTTTGCTCGAGAGACCCGGTGTGATAGCCGATCCCGCCGCCAAATTTCAAGAAATATCCTTCGCCCGTCACAACATAGAGCGCCATCGCTGTCGGCATGTGCATACTATAGAATACCGTATACGTTCCCGCGTCCCCGATGGTAAGAGTATACGATTTGAAGAGGTAAGAGTATTCAAGCGCCCCTCTCCCACTCAAAGCTGAACGGAAATTCCGCCCCACCGAAAAACTCGACGTCGGTCCCAAAATTGCTTTGCACCGTCGGGTCCCCAAGCGTGTTGAGATAATTGACCAGTCCGGGGGCATCGGCAAGAGCGATGCCCATTCCCCCATAGACTGAGAAAGTGTTTGCCCGCAGCATGAATCCATTTCCGCTGTCAGGCGCGGCCTGGGCGCGAGAAGTGTCCGTGAAACAGACGACGAATGCGGAAACGACGGCAATGTTTACGATGACAGCCGGAAATTTAAAGTTCAACGGGGAGCCCACTCTCCAACGATTCAATGATTTTGAATGTCGCTCGTGTTGTCGCAACGAGACTGTGGAACGGTATGAGGTCTTTTGCAAGATGCACAGAGCTGACAAATTCTTCGACTTCAGCCTTGTGTCCTTTTTCTCCCGATGTCGTCTCATGAACTTTTCGTGTCCCGCCTTGGTACGTCTCCAGCGCTTTGAAGTTGTCGATGACTGCCGTTTTCCCTCCTGAAAAAATCTCAATGCGCTCTTTCGGGAGAGCGGAATCTCCGTTTGCAAGATAGGAAATAACTCCTACCGAACCGTTCGAGAATCGAATTGTGATGGCGATGTTGTCGCTCTGCGACCGTTCTCCGCTCATCGAAAGAGACTGCGCAAAAACGGATGCCGGTTCGCCGTCCGTGATGTATTGGATCGTATCGATGAAATGGCATACTTCGCCGATAATCCTTCCGCCCCCTTCAGCCGGATCCTGCGTCCAATGCTCCTTCGGCAAAAAACCGGCGTTCACCCGGTAATTGATGAGCATCGGCTCGGCTGCGCCGGCAAAAAAATCTTTCGCCTGCCGCACCGATGAAGAAAACCTCCGGTTGTATCCAACCATGAATCGAAGATGAGACTGCTTTTTCGCCGCATCGTGCACCTTGATGACTTCGGAAAGCTCCTTTTCGTTGAGCGCAAGCGGCTTTTCCACGAACACATGCTTGTGATTTTTCATTGCCTGAACGCATAACGAGGCATGGAGGTTATGGCGTGTTGCGATAAACACGGTATCGATGTCTTTCGAGGCGTAAATTTCTTTCGGGTCAGTCGTTGCAAATTCAAACCCGAATTTCCGCGCGACATTTTTAGCATTCAAACCGTTCGATGTGCACACACCCCGCAGTGTTACCTTTTTGGTATTAATAAACGGTATAAGCGAGCTTTGCGCAAAATTCCCTGCGCCGATAAAGCCGACGGAAAGCGAGCCCGTCGATTCACGCGGCGGTGCAACGGAAACACTACTCAGTGTGGATTTTTTTTCGTGCGGGTACTCCAGCAACACGCCGATGTAACGCTCTTTTGTTCCCCGCGCAATCATGGAATACGCTTTCAGGGCTTCCGCGATGGGAAATGTATGCGTCGTCAGCTTCTCCACGTTGACTTTCTTCCCGTTCACGAGCCGCAGGAATTCTTCCATATTGCGCTTCTCGGTCCAGCGCACATACCCAACCGGATAGTCCTGCCCTTTCTCTTCGTACGACTTATCATAGCGTCCGGGGCCGTACGACCGGGATATTCTGAAATCCAGTTCTTTCATGTAATACGGTGCCCGGGGAATGGAGATTCCAACATCCCCCACGAGAACGACGCGAGCCTTGTCGCGGGCGATCTCGCCGGCGAGCTGTACCGGGTCGCTGCTTTTCGTTGCCGCGGTGATGACGATCGCATCCACTCCAAGCCCGTGCGTCTGGGATTGAATATCGGCCATCAATCCTCTCGAGGGGCGATGAAATGCGGCGTCAGCTCCGAGAGTTTTTGCCAGCGCCACAGAGCGGCTGTCAATATCGATCCCGATCACTGAACATCCGGCGGCTTTCAATATCTGGACCGTCAGCTGCCCGACGAGCCCGAGGCCAATGACGGCGACCGTTTCTCCCAGCGTCGGCGCAGTCAGCCTCACGCCCTGGAGGGCGATGGCCCCGACCGTGGTGAAAGCAGCCTCCTGCATCGAAAGTCCCGTCGGAACTTTCACGCAAAGATTTTTCGGCACAAACAACACTTCGGCATGGTTTGCCGAACTGCCGCCGCAGGCAACCCGGTCGCCTACTGTAAAATCATCGACGTCGCCCGCAACCCCGATGACCGTCCCGGCAGAGCTGTATCCGAGCGGGCCGAACGCTTCGAGTTTGGTCATCACTTTCCTGTACACATTCAAACACCCTGCTGCCGCATCTGTTGGATGACAAGCTTTACCATGTCCGGATTCGACCGCACTTTGGAGAGCATGCTTTCCTTACGTTTTTGAACGGATGACCGCTCCGTCCCGGCGCTGATCAGCGAATATTCGTTGCGGACAATAACGCCTCCCCCCTTCAAAGCCGGCTCCGGCACTTCTTCGACATGCATTGTCCCTTTTTTCATTTCCTGCGAAACCTGTTTCATACACTATACCCTATAGTAAAAGCGCTGAGACGCTTATTGGCCATTCACAACAATTTCAGTTACACGAATATGATCTCTGAAAAAATAATACGCCCCTATTACCATCGTCAGCAATACGCCGACTTCATGCGTGAGAATCGAATAGCTCAATGCGGTAACGGCGTCAACATGATACAATTGGGTGAGAGTGAACGATGTAAACGAATGATACGTACCGAAACCGCTCGGCGTCGGAACGGCGAACGCAACGGTGGACACAACAAGCAATATTGCGGCTGAACCGAAATCGAGCGAGTGATTGGCCATCGCATCAAACGCGAAAAAAGGAATATACATCAACAGCAGGTATAGCCCCTGAATAATGTAGCTCGTGATGATGATCATGGCGAACTGCTTGGGGTATTTAGCGATCGCAAAACCGCTGATAAACGATTCAAACATGTGCTCGATTTTCCCGCGGATCTTTTCCGGCAGTAACACCAGGCTTCTCTTCATCAAAGAAAGTATATATTCCGCCTTGAAAAAGAAGAAGATAAAAAAAAGGAAAGCGCACACCGAGCCGCCGAGAAAATACGGTTTTATCGAGGCAAACGTCGGGAACAGCTCAGCGAACGAATCGGAATAAAAAAACATCACCGCAAGCAAGATGGAAAAAAAAGTGATAATGTCGATGATACGTTCGATAACGACGGTGCCGAATACCGCGGTCTTCGAAATCCCCTCGAGCTTCCCAAGCGTGTATGGCCGGACAACCTCACCCACCCTCGGCAAAAAATTGTTCACCATGTACCCGATCATCACCGCAGAGAAAGAATTCCGAAGTGTGACATTCTTCTTAATGGGGATGAGAAGATATTGCCATCGCCATGCACGGACGACATTGCTGAGAATGCCTCCGACGATGAGATAAAAAATCCACACGAAGTGAACCCGCGTCAACGATATCCAAATGGCGTCAAAATCCTGGCCCCGGAAGGCGAGGTACATGAAGAGCGCCATAATGACGAAGCTGATTGTATAGCGGATATAGGGTTTAGCGCTTTTCATGGAGAGCACGGGATTATTGGTGAGGGACAGTATGCCCTTTGGAACGAAGGTCGACTACCTCGACATGCTCCGGCACGGTAAAGGTAAAGCGTTCATCCGGAATCCCGGTGTTGAATCGAACATCCTTCAACGTATAGAACGTCCGCGTTTCGTTGATGTCAATGTACTCGACGCCGCGGATGCTCCAATCCGCGTCATCAATCCATACTTTGAGTGATTTCAAGTATTTGGCAACGCCGGATTTCGGCGAGAGCTTCAAAATGTACGCAGCATGAACATCTCCCCCAGTATCATCGACAAGCGCCGCGCGGAAATTCTGGGGGAGTCCGACGAGGAATCTTTCGGGAGAAAATGAATCCGGATTTTCCTTGTACGAATCGATGAGCACTTGCTTGTTAACAGGAGAGTACATCCAAACTGTTGCCCCGTCGGTCGCAAGAATTTGTTCCTGCGACTCTATGCGATACTTATTTCCTTTCTTCATCATCACTGTTCCAGTATACGTCTGTTCAATCTTCGCATACTTCAATGAAACAGTTTGGGTAAAGCTAGCGGACGCGTCTTCGATATTCGAATACGCTTCCTGCACTTTTTCAAGAACTTCGGCAGCGCTTAATTTTTCCTTCTGGCCGGAATACAGCCGTGTAACCCCGGCGTGCATCACAGTCAGCATGATAAAAACGGCCAACGTTCGCATCTTCATGTGAGACTCCTTAGAATGGCTTCAAGTTCTGCTTCACTTTCAACGAGCACTTCCCGCGCTTTGCTGCCGTCAAACTGTCCGACAATCCCCGCAGCTTCGAGCTCGTCGACCAGCCGCGCAGCGCGCGAGTAGCCGACTTTTAGACGCCGCTGCAGCAAGGAGACCGACCCTTGCTGATGACGGACGATTGTTCGCGCCGCTTCAACAAACAATTCATCGCGCTCTCCGCCGCTCGAACTCATCGAAGCGCGCTGTTTCTCCAGCACCGACGGCAGCTCAAACGGCCTGCTGTAGCCTTTCTGCTTGCCGATGTGGTCGACGATCGATTCCACTTCATCGCTCGAAATAAACGCATTCTGAATGCGGATCGGTTTCGGGCTGGACGACGGCATATACAGCATGTCGCCGTTGCCGAGAAGCTGTTCGGCGCCGTTCATGTCGAGGATTGTGCGCGAGTCGGTTTTGGATGATACCTGATAAGCGATGCGCGCCGGGAAATTCGCTTTGATAACGCCCGTGATGACATCCACCGAAGGGCGCTGCGTGGCGACAACGAGGTGGATCCCGACGGCACGTGCAAGCTGTGCAAGACGCGTGATCGGTTCTTCGACCTCGCGGGCTGCCGTAATCATCAGGTCGGCAAGCTCATCGATAATGATCACGATGTATGGAAGCTTCCGGTGCTTAAAAGTATCGGAATCCTTCAACCGTCCGGATGTGATGCGTTCATTGTAATCGGCAATGTTCCGCACACCCGCATGGGCAAGCTTGTCGTAGCGCTGTTCCATCTCAAGCTCGACGGATTTCAACGCAAGGACGGCGTTCTGCGGCATCGTAATAATTTTTTCGTCGATGTCTTTTGAAACCGCAAGGTAATGATGCTCGAGTTTTTTGTAGAGGCTCAGCTCGATTTTTTTCGGGTCGATGATGAGAAACTTTACTTCCGACGGATGCAGCCGGTAGAGAATGCTTGCGAGAATGGTATTGATGCCGACGCTCTTCCCCGAACCGGTCGAACCGGCAATGAGCAGGTGGGGCATTTTGGTGAGATCATCGACATAGACTTCACCGGAAATTGTTTTTCCCATCGCAAGCGGGAGCGCCGCCTGCGAGTCCCGAAATTTCGCCGAATTGATAATGCTTCGAATTGTCACCAACGACGGCTTGTGATTCGGTATTTCGACGCCGACTGTTCCTTTACCCGGAATCGGCGCTTCGATACGGATTCCTTTTGCCTGCATCGCAAGCGCAAGGTCGTTCGCAAGGTTGACGATCTTCGCGACTTTAACGCCGGTCGCCGGGACAAGTTCATACAATGTTACAACCGGGCCGGGCGTAACGCTGACGTTCGCCACTTCGACGTCGAAGTCGGCAAGCTTTGCGCGCAGGAGTTCGGCGTTGGCTTTCAGCTCGGCGTCGTCGATCGTTTCGGCCTGGCGCTGAGAGTTCAACAAGTCGACGGAGGGGAATACGTAGTCGATTTCCTCATCCTGAACATCCCGCTCGTCCAGACCGACTTCTTCTTCGCGCACCATTTCCTTGATATTGAGCGGCGTCTCCTGTTCAGGCTCGGTCGAGGCTTCCCCGGCAGGTTCATCTCTTTCGTCGGCATCATCTACCGGCGAAGCCTGTTCGACGGCCGTTGCCTGTTCTTCGCGGGGCGAAAGGACTTTGGGTCTTGCGACGCGTTCCGGCCTGGTAGAAATTTCTTCCGCCGGGCGCTTTACTTCTATCATCGCCTTCTGCTTCTCTTTCTCCGCCGCATGAATAGCCCGCTGTTCCCTCCACCGTTCGAAAGAAGTATTTACTGCCGATGCAATCGACACAAAGAAATTTTTCACGCGTTCCGAGGTGATATGAAGATCGAGGTCGATGGCGAGCGTCAGCGTAACAAAGAGGAGTGAAACAGTAACGATAATTCCTCCGGCAGATCCGATCAATTGCCGCAGGACGGTCGAAAGAAACGCGCCGACCGCGCCGCTCCATTGCGGCGAAAGATCTTCGGACATCCCGACAAGCCTTAGAAGCCCGCACAGCGTCGCCCACAGGACAACAATAGCGAGAGTATAATTTGTAAAATAGACTAACCGGCGAATATCACTGCGGCGGAGCGTCATCCATCCCCATGCGAGGAGCAAAAACGGCAGAACGAATACCGCGTACCCGACCGTCGAGTTGATGAGGAAGTTCGATGTGATCGCTCCAACAAGTCCTAACCAGTTATTCGTGCTGATGGCCTTCTCTTGAATCAGCGGATCGTTGGTAAAAATTTTGTAGAGCTGGGAAAAGGGGACATCGCCGCTCGCTTCGTCGGCGGGAGAATATGATACGAGGCAAAGAAGGATGAGAACGCCCAGCACCATAACGAGGAATGATGCGATCTGCTTATTGCGGCGCGATTTTTTCCCCTCGTCGTTTTTTTTCCGGCGAGGCGCCGGGTGTTCCGTTGAGATTGAGGTGTCGTCCATTGAAAAAAAATTCTTATCCCTCTTGAACATCAAGAGTAATGGAGTGCTTGGGCTCTTCCTTCTTCAGCTTAATGACGTTGCCGATCAGGAGGGGGAGCACGGGAATGGAATCGACGCTCACGCATGCCTTAAGGTCGTTTTCGAAACCGATGTCGACAAGATACTTTCCATGGTCGGAGCTTTTCGCCATCTTGAGCAAATTTTTGCCTACGTTCTTATAGAGCACCTGTGCGGCCCCTGCTGCATCATTTACGTCGACGACGATCGGCGAATCTTCGACGAGCATCTTGACGAGCATGCCCGCACAGACAGAATCTTCCATGCTGAAAAGCTGCTTCTCGCCGGCGCAGACGATGGAAAACTCTTCGCCAGCCTGGCGGATAAAATCGGCTACAAGCGAAACATTGATAAAGCCGCCGACCGCCATTCGCTTGGCGTATTTTGCCTTCACCATTGCCGAGGATCCGTTCGTCGTGCAGAAGATGATAGATTTTCCTTTCACCGCTTCTTCCGTATACTCGGCAGGAGAATTTCCTAAATTGAAGCCGGTAATAATTTTCCCGTTCCGTTCGCCGCCGCGAAGAACGACATCGCCAAAAAGGTTTCCGGATACTTTCACCGCCGATTCGATGGAACCGACCGGGATGATTTCACGCGCCCCGTTATTCAGAGCCGTCACAATAGTGGTGCTTGCCCTCAACACGTCGATAACAATGACATTCTTGTCGCGCAATTGCATCTCGTCGACTTGAGCCGGAGAAAAATACACATCAATTTTCATCACAACACCTTGTTTCTGTAGTCATTGGCAACGCCGCACAAAATCGCGTTTAGGTCTTAGGTTTTGGATAGTAATGTCAAAAATGATATTTACTTCTCATTTCTTTGCTCTACTTTTTCAGAAACGGCAATGCTGTAATTTTGCCTTGAACTGCTTTCCCTCTTGCGTCGATATCCACCAGATTACCGACCGAAGAGCATGCGGCTTCGACATATCCCATCGCGATCCCTTTTTCGAGGGAAGGGGAGAACGTGCCGCTTGTGACCGAGCCGACAGCGGTTCCGTTTGCTTGGATTGCGTACCCGTGTCG
The DNA here is from genome assembly GCA_963843065.1 of uncultured Bacteroidota bacterium. Taxonomy (GTDB): domain Bacteria; phylum Bacteroidota; class Ignavibacteria; order UBA10030; family UBA8401; genus JAGVPT01. The sequence continues at coordinate 36,999 of CAWJKX010000011.1, read as the reverse complement.
AGCGATGGCTTTCCCTTCGATCTCGATCCCGACAAGCTTTCGTTTCGGGCCTTCAGCCTTCACTTTTTCCAGCACCGATCTGCCAATAAAATCCCCTTTTTTTAGTTTTGTAATCCAGCCGAGGCCTGCTTCGAGCGTGTTCGTTGTCTGGTCGATATCGTTGCCGTACAAACAGTAGCCCATCTCAAGCCGCAGTGTGTCGCGGGCGCCAAGTCCGACCGGCGTGATGCCGCAATCTTTGCCGGCTTTGAAGAGAGCATTCCAGACATTCTCGGCGTACGAAGGTGAAAAATAAATCTCGTAACCAAGTTCACCGGTATACCCTGTTCGCGAGAGTATCATGTCGACGCCGGCAACACTCACTTCTTTAAACCGATAGTAAGGAATCGATTTCAAATCGACAGATGTAAGCTTCTGGAGAGCCGTCTGCGACTTCGGCCCTTGAATTGCCAGCAACGCTGTAGCATCGCTCTCATTCCGGAGTTCGACATCGGGCATGAAATGATTGCTCATCCATTCAAAATCTTTTTCGGAATTCGATGCGTTCACGACAACCATGAAGTGGCCTTCGCCGATCTTATAGACGAGAAGGTCGTCGACAATCCCGGCATTGTCATAGCACATCGCCGAGTACTGCGCTTCCCCGGGAACAAGTTTCGCAACGTCATTCACCGTCGCATACTGAAGAAACGCCTGCGCGTTTTTTCCCTTCACGACAAATTCGCCCATGTGCGAAACATCGAAAACGCCGACGGCATTGCGCACGGCTTTATGCTCTTCGATAATGCTGGTGTATTGCACCGGCATTTCATATCCGCCGAAGGGGACCATCTTCGCGCCAAGCTGCCGATGGATTGAATGGAACGGCGTCTGTTTCATTTCTTTTGGCCTTTATTCCAGTCGGCAAGAAACCGCTCGATGCCGATGTCGGTCAACGGGTGTTTGATGAGCTGGTCGATCACCTTAAACGGCATCGTGCAAATATCAGCTCCCATCATTGCCGCGTCAATAACGTGAAGGGGATGGCGCACGCTTGCGACGAGCACTTGCGTATCATACCCGTAATTATGGTAAATCGTCACAATCTGTCCGATCAACTCCATTCCGTTCTGACTAATATCATCAAGCCTTCCGACAAACGGGCTGATGAAATACGCTCCGGCTTTGGCAGCGAGAAGCGCTTGGTTGGCAGAGAAACAGAGCGTAACGTTGGTCCGGATTCCCTCAGCTTTCAAAGCCTTCACTGCCTTCAACCCGTCCTTAATGAGCGGCACTTTGACAACGATATTTTCGTGTATCTTGGCGAGCTCGCGACCTTCTTTCATCATACCGTTAAAATCCGTCGGAAAGAACCTCAGCGCTGATCGGTCCGTGAACAATCGCGCATATTTCTTTGAGCAGCGGGATAAACTCTTTGCCTTCTTTCGCGACGAGGCTCGGGTTCGTTGTAACGCCGTCCAGTACTCCGAGGTCGTTCGCTTCTTTTATTTCTGCAATGCTCGCGGTGTCAATAAAAAATTTCATCGAATAATCTTTCTACGATTTATATTGAGCCGTGATGTCTTTGTCCTGCTTTCGCGAGATGAACTTGAATTCATCGATCGCGAGTGCTTTGTCTTCTTCAAGCTTGATCTGGACAAAAAAGCGGAGTTTGATTTTTGTCAACCGGCTTATTGTTCCTCCCATTAAGTGCTGCGCGATACTCGGATGCACGCGAAGGACGAGGCGAAATTCCTTCGACTCCGATTTGAACCGCCGGATCCACCGTTCGATCTGACTGACGATGGTCGTCTTTGATTGGATGAGGCCGCTGCCGCCGCACACGGGACACGGTTCCGTAAAGCTGTGAATGATGCTCTGCCGGATCCGCTGCCGTGTAATTTGCACGAGACAAAATTCCGTCATCGGCAGCACCGTCGCCTTGGCCCGGTCTTTCCGGAATTCTTTCTTCATCTCGTCGTACACTTTCTTTTTGTTCTTCTCATCCGTGATGTCGATGAAATCGATGACGATGATGCCGCCGAGGTCGCGTAACCGGAGCTGCCGGCATATTTCGCGGGCGGCTTCAAGGTCGGTCTTCAAAGAATTCAATTCCTGTTCCTGCTTGGCGGCGTACCGGCCGCTGTTCACGTCGATCACGGTCATCGCCTCGGTATGGTCGATAATAATGTAGCCGCCGCTCTTCAGCCATACTTTTCGTGCCAGCGTCGTCGCGATCTCTTTCTCGACACCGAAGACGTCGAAAATCGGTTCCCTTTTTCCGTAGTACTCGATCTTCTCGACCATTTGAGGGGAAACAAGCTTCACATACGTCTTGATCTCCTTGAACAATTTTTTATTATCGATAACAACGCGTTGAACATCCTCGCTGAAAAGGTCCCGAATAACGCTCGATGTGGTCGCCATGTCTTTATAGAGCAGGGCAGGAGCAGTTTCTTCTTTCACAGCTTTTTCAATTTCCCGCCACGTCGTCAGGAGGGATTCCAGGTCCTGGAGAAAAACTTTTTCATCCTGATTTTCCGCATTCGTGCGGACAATAACGCCGAACGACGGGGGAAGAATGCTGCGCACGAGTTTTCTCAGGCGCCGTTTCTCCTTGAAGCTGCTAATCTTTTTCGATATGCCGACCTTGCCGTCAAACGGCAGGAGGACAAGGAAGCGGCCTGGGAGAGAAACTTCGGTCGTGACCCGGACTCCCTTTTTCCCGACGGGTTCCTTCGTAACCTGTACAATAATCTCCTGGCCTTTGGTGAGGTTGACGTTGCGGTGCTGTCGTTCGTACCGAGGCCGGTGGTCATAACGGTCCCCAGTTTGTACCGGCGGCGGTTGCACGGCAACCGCTACTGCGGTCCCCTCGGAGGGCTGTGCAACAACCGGCGGCACCGGATGATGCTGCTCGTCCTCCTCATCGTCTGCTTCCGTATCGATTTCAGAATCCTCGCCGAGCATTGCGTTGTATTGGCCTAACGATGCCCCGATATCGGAAAAATGGAGGAATGCATCTTGCGGCAGTCCGACGTCGATAAACGCCGCCTGGATTCCAGGCATGACCTTCGCAACCTTGCCAACATAAATGTCCCCGACCAGCCTTTCCTTTTCCGGTGTCTCGACAAAAAGCTCGGCAAGCTTACCCTCTTCGGTTATTGCGATGCGAACTTCGTTCGCGGTGGAGTTGATAACTATTTCTTTTTTCATTAAGCAAAGTTCCTTGTAGTGCGCCGAATAAAATAATTGTTAATCCCCTTCGTGGTACGTAACAATCGAATAGTGGAATAGCGCGATTTCCTGCCTATCATTACTTGTGTGATGAATTTCCAACAGCTACCAATCTATTTCCCCCTTAGCAAGCAGGTTCTACCTCGGACTTCTTAAAGGCGACCCCAATCTCAATTTCCGATAAAATCAGCCCAGAACATGCTTTTTGCTGCGTTAAAAAAGGGACGCGACCCTTTTTTTAGAAAAATTCAAGGTAAAAGTACGAAAAATATGGGAGGCTTGCAAGTTCTTTAATTAACGAGGATTTAGGCGAGAATGCAACAAAAAAGGTCAAGCTTACTGTATCACACTTTCAGCAGCGGGCCGTTGCTTCCTTCCGGACCTGGCGGGGTTGGGCGACTTACGGTTGTACAGGGCTTGACCTTTACAATTATCAGTGAACAGTGACCACTAATCAACAAAGCGGCAACACACAGTGTTAACTGCTTACTGTTAACTGTTTACTGTTCTGTGGAGCTGACCCCGCCTGTCGGCGGGGCGAGCGGCTACTTTGACATCCTGCTCTCTCGTGGAGCTGATCGGGATCGAACCGACGACCTATTCGTTGCGAACGAATCGCTCTCCCAACTGAGCTACAGCCCCATAATAATCACACTGTTTTCAACAACTTTTTCCCGGTAACAATCATTTCACACATAGAAAGATAAGCCGCAGCTTATAGTTTAGCTTATAGTCCTTTGATTTGATACAATGTACAAAACAATACTAATTTTTGCAATTGGATATTATCGTCATGAAAAACCACAGACAAGATGCCCTGTGCAGAAGTCTCTTCTGACCATGGTCAGAAATAAAAATCCCCGCAGCTCATCACCACGGGGGGTCTATTACCGATTAAACAGCCGGCACGGCAGGTGTCGCAGGATCAACTGTTGGCTTCAAACTATACCAACCATACTTCGGTTTAATCAGCGCACCGTCAGAGGCACTTGCTGACTCCAGGCATCGATCAATTGTTCGATCTTCAAATCCGAGCTTCTTACATCGTTCGACAATGTCCTTTCGCGGGAGTTCTTTATCCGCTCCAAAGATTTCGTTGAAATTGATCTTATCCTCAGCGGATTTACGGCCGGTGCCGCCTTGGATTGCGATATGGTCCTCTTCGTTAACCTCACCCAAATCTGAAAACCAGAGGTCTGTCTGACCGAGCTCAAGCAGATGGGCTTTACGGAGATTGTCGTCACCGTTACGCAGCTTCGTCGGCTTCAACAGCCTCTTCGATTCGTCCGTTGCAGAACGTCGTAGCATCATCACTGTGTCGGAGCTTGCCCCAAATACCATCGAGCCGCGCATATTATCATTATGCATCGTCTCGTAGCGGGTTCCCTTCTTTGTATGATGTACAACAAGCACTGCAACTCCATACTGATCACGAAGAGAAATGAGCTTTCTCATTATGTCTTTCATGTCGGATGAGTCGTTCTCCTTTTTATCATGCGCCCAATAGAGGCAATCGAGAACAACCAATATGTATTCGCCTCCCTTAATGTGCTTGACAATATCCTCCCAGGACTCATCAAGGGGTTTTAAGAATTCCGGCGTAACAAATCTATTCAGATACTGAGAATTTACGCGATAAAACCTTCTTCTCATTCTCTTAAATCTGCCGACGTGAACTGAGAACGGGAGCTCATTATTCAAATACAACACCCGTCCGTGCTTCTTAATATTATATCCAAGGAACTTTGGAAGTCCCGTTGCAATCGATAAGCTCAGATTCATTGCAAGCAGGCTTTTCCCTGCGCCTTCCTCGCCTGCGATAAAATTGAACGAGCGTTCGCCAATAATACCCTCAACAATGTCTTTCATCTCCGGTGTGTTCATTGACGACATTTCTATTCCATCTCTCAGGATCATGTCTGAAGACGGCATGCTATATATTGATGATACGGTTGTCTCCACTTCGTCTACCGGCAATGGGAGGCTTAATCTGGAATTCCATATTTTAAGAGTTTCAATGGCCTCGCCGTACTCCATCCCCATGCAGCGATAATGACCTGAGAGTGAGGCAAGCGTGTCGTTCCGTTTCCCTTCAGGAACTCCGTTCTGAAGGACTTCGGTATAATCGGTCTTCCGATACTTCGGCTTTTCCTTATTCGGATCTTCGACGTGCATAAATGCGACAGCTTCGAACATAGAAATGATCGACTCAACGTCCACCTCCGAGGGTTCGCTTGTCGGTTCCCCGTTCACCCATTCATATCGATTACCGCTCTCATGGACAGACGGGGGCATTACAGTCTGACAGTCTTTCCACCGTATCTCAATGTGATCAAAGGATCCATCCTGACTGTCTCCGAATACGACGCCTTTCGGGAACGGGAGTGGCTGTTGGACGCGGACCCAAATATGATACCCGGTTCCGCTCCCGCTGCGTACCTGCCATTGGTAGGTGTCGTTCAAATTCAGTTCGTGCAATATCTTTGAAACGATATCCGCACTTTTCATTTTATCTATATCGATACACACAAATCCATTGATACCGCACACGATCCCAAGACCCGTGTAGTGCTCCCAATCATAAGACTTCAATTCTTCTACAGATTGTCTTTCAGTCTGCAGGCGATCCCACTCAAGAGCGGGCTTCTTACCATTTCTTATAGGGAGGACATTCGCTCCCATTTCGTGCATTGTTGTTGCGTTTGTTAATAGTGACATGGTATAAGTTCCATTTTATCTTTTTCATATAATCCTCTTCATTAGTGAATCGATAAAGCTAGCCGACTGGCATAGCCCTATTTCTATTTGTTCAATCAATGGTTACGTCAAAATAAAAATCCCCAGGAGGTTGGCAGGGAGTCACTCGTTCCCTGCTCCCTGAAGGGGATGTAAGTTCTTTGATGAAGTATTCCGTAATGTGTTTACATGGAGTGACCGAAAATACTATCTGTTGTTTTTAATGTCTAAAGTCGCTATATTACATTTGTTACTTCTGCTATATTATACAAAAAATTATTGACATAATCAAGCGAATAATTACTAAGGAGAAAAATAAATGAAGAACCAATTACCATTCGTGCACGACGCCAGGGAGCTCTCCCGCATTGTTCAGGCCGCCGTGAACGAGAAAAACCTGAGCATGAATGAAGTATCCCAGAGAACAGGGCTTGTGTACCGACCATTATGAGGATCTACCACGGACAGGTGGATAAAGTGCAGGCAAAGACGGTCAGGGCTCTGGTGAGCGGCCTAGGGTACGAGCATACGATCTCCCCTAGCGGTGAGCTGAGGATAAAGGATAACCCAAGGATTGGACCCGGTCATTTAACATACGCCCAGAAGGAAAAAGTCATTAAAGCGATGACCCGCTTCCTCCGGGACGAGCTTGACCGACTTTGACATTGCCAGTTTGCCAAAACCCCTATAGTTTGTCGTGGCAAAGTCGAAGCTAAGTTTGACAGTTAGTCAGTTCGACAACAGTCGTGTCTAAACTACGAAGTTACAAAGTAAGGAGGTTTGCCACTTTGCCAAACTGTATAGGGTTCTTGCGAAGTGTCAAAGCTACGAAGTTGTAAGGGTTGAGAAGCGACTATCCGGTGGTTTCTTCTTCGACAATAGAGGAAACATGTTCAATCGTACGGAGTAAAGTTCTCATTTAGGTACAAAATCATTGCAGCGTCTCTCCCCAACTTTCAATTTGCCGTTTGTGCAGAGGTTTTTTATTTTAAATGTCTCCTTTGGAGACATTTTTGTGTTGCAACCCGGCAACATCACGTCCAAATGTCGATAAAGTTGCTCATTTACAGCGAATATCCTCAATAAAATTTCAGTTTTCATCGAGTTTTTTACGAAAATCTCTCACTTTCACGTCATTTATCACGTCCAAAATGTGTAATTGCCGTAATATCAATAACTTAAGGTGTATACACTTTTGTCTCATGTTTTGCTATACTTTCGGCACTCTTTTGTCAGTAATTTGCCACCGTTCACGACACTTCAACTACTCTTTCGCCACCCTTCGACTGCGCAAAACGACCCTCTGACCACCCGTATAGACAGAAAATTTATAGGAAAAATATATCCAAGTTGCTCTTCGCGATCAGAATTTCATAAGACCGAGATCCTAAAACCCAAAAAAATATTACAGAGAACACTTCTGCCATTCAGGATTCGGGATGCCGGCCCGGCTTTATCTTGGAAGTAGAAGCATCGTCAAGGATCTCCTGTAACACTACTTTGCTTGAGGCTCATCGTACGATAAAGAAAAGCGCATTGCGCTCTTCTTCTGCCGTCAAAGGTAGGCAACGGCTTTCTCTTGGATGGATTTGTGGAGGGATCTAAGGCGGATGTTCGTGATGCTTTGACGCTGGCAAATTTCTTTTCGTTTGAATCCGGAGTTCAGATCGTCGAGCACATTCTGTTCTTCAGCTGTCAGTGCTCTGATGAAATCATTCACGACAGTGTGATCGTACGGCGTTGCCATTTCGGATAACAGGAAGTCAGCAACAATTCCACCGGAATGGGGAACTGGTCTATCCAGGTACATGTCTTGTCGTTCCAAGCGTCGACATGGTTCTCTTGCCTACTTCTTTCGCGGGGAAGGCAGAACGTTTGTTTAATTCCTTTGATCTGAAGTGCATCATGCTCTTCATGAGGCGTGCAGCGGTCTCCAAGCCTCACACCCTCCTTCCACGCCATCGTTAAAAGTTCACTGCGTTGCAATGGATCTCGCTAACTGCTCCGAATAATGAAACAGTCCGTCATACAAAGGCTGTGTCATCTGTCCTCCTGTTTTTGGATAAATACAATTTGCCTATAACTACTTATTCCATAAACGGAGGTGGTCTTTATGGCATAAGGGAATTGTGGTCGGTGACATACCTTTCAATAATCATTCGTGGAGAATTCATGAAGAAAGAACTGTTGAGATTGTAGTCGCCGTTTTATCGGGAGTGTTATCGTATGGAGTTATATTTTCAGGCAGGGATAAATAGAAATCCCCTGAACATCAGACCGCTTTGGGGATCCATTCAAGAACAAACGTAGGGCGGAGCTATTTAATTAACGACATCTTTTTGACAACAGTGAAACTACCCGATCTAAGCGAATAACATATCCCCTTTGAAGACGAGACGCATCGAATTGTACCGAATAACGGCCAGATGGCTTATACTCATCTACCAGCGTTTAAGCCTCAACTACTCTGCCGAGAATATCGAATACCTTGATAACGACATGACCATTAGCCGGAATTTGGTAGCTTATGGTAGTCGTTGGATTGAACGGGTTAGGATAGTTTTGCGATAAAGCGTAAGTTCCGGGAAGTTCATTTGATGCGAGAGGCACAGCCGCGACTATTTCCGATAGCGGTCGCTTCCATATACCACTGTTAATAGGTGTACAAAGAGATTCGTTTCGCTAGCAGCAAGGGCAAGGATATCAAGATTCGGTAAACCAGTATTGACTGCAGTCCAGCTCATACCGTTGTTCGGTCGAGAGAAAGATGCCAGCGCGATAAGTTCCGGGCAAGGAGATTTGTCCGACTAAGAGCAAAGAACTACTGTATTTCAGTATCCGTCAAGCCTGAATCAACCGAAGCCCAGGATAGACCGTTATTGGTCGAGAGGAATACTCCATTGTCAGACCCAGCAAAGAGATTTGTGCCGCCTGTTTCCTTAGGCATCACGACAAGAGCAAAGATAATTGAGCTAGGTCCAACCAAGCTAGTACGCGGTAATGTCCATCTTGCACCGCTGTTGGTAAACACCGCCGCCATCAGTCCCTGCGAAGAGATTCGTTCCCCCTGACCCGTTGGATGAGACGGCAAGAGAGTAAACCCCAGCGTTTGTTAATCCTGAATCGGCTGGGGACCAGTTTTTTCCGTTGTTCGTTGAAAGAAAAACGCCACCGCCAGCAGTTCCGGCAAAAATGTTTGTGCCGCCTGCACCGTCGGGGGAGACGGCGAGTGAACGGACCGAGGTGTTTGTCAATCCTGAATTGACTGCGGTCCAGATTGTCCCGTTGTCGGTCGAGCGGAGGATGCCACCGAGGAAGTCATTCCCTGCAAAGAGACTTGTTCCACTTAAAGCGAAAGACCGGACAGTCGTGTTTGTCAAACTTGGGACAGCCGCACTCCAGCTTACCCCGTTGTTGTCAGATGAGAAGATGCCGGTGTAACCTCCTGTGGTCCCGGCAAAGAGATTCGAATCAATAACGGCGAGGGCACTAACATAAGCTTTCGGCAGACCCGTAACTCACCGCTGTCCAGCTTGTACCATTGTTAGTCGAAAAAAAAACATCACTGATAGTCCCGGCAAAGAGATTAGTGCCGCCTGAGTCATCGGGGCTCAGAGCAAAGGCAGTAATACCAGTATTTGTCAAACCAGAACTCGCTTGAGACCAGCTTGTCCCGCTGTTGTTTCAGAAAAATACACCATTGAGTGTTCCCGCAAAGAAATTTGTACCATTGACAACAAGAGCGGCAACTGGAATTTTTGGTAAACCGTTATTAACTGCAGTCCAGCTTGCGCCATTGTTCGTGGAGATAAAGAGGCCGCTATCGGTTCCTGCGAAAAGATTCGTCCCACTAAAAGTAAGACAAAGGATATAATGGTTAGTTAAGCCTGAGTTGACGGTACTCCAGCTTATTCCGTTGTCGGTCGAATGAAAGATTCCGCTACCGTTAAACCCAGCAAAGACGTTCGTGCTATTGGCAGCAAGGGCGGTAACAAGAGTATCCGGCAAACCAGTACTCACTGAATTCCAACTTGTATCTTCATCTGTTGAAAGATATATGCCGTTGCCAGAGGGAGTATTACCGAACAAGCCACCCCCAGTTCCAGCATATAAATTGTACCGCCTGCTCCATTAGGACTAACAGCAAAGGAAGTAAAACATCGAAGTATAAACCATTATTCAGCCAACTCCAGCTTGTTCCATTGTCGGTCGAAAGATAAACACCGATGACACCATCCCCCCCCCATTAAGTCCTACAAAGAGTTTTGTACCAATGACGGCCATGGCGCCAATTCCGCCATTCAATGTATCCTCCATTTATTTACTGCAGTCCAGCTTGTGCCATTGTTCGTGGAACTAAAGACGCCGTTGCCATTAGTCCCTGCAACAATGTCTGTGCCGATCGCTGCAAGGCATGTAATATTAGCGCCATTAGGACCGTTCGTTTGTACCCATTGTGTGTGCAACTGACTGGCACCTGAAAAAAGACAAAACATCATAATCGAGAATCGGAGAATATTTTTCATCTCTTCATCCTTCCGTAAAATGGTATGCACAATTGCAATTAACCCGCGTATCTTTTAGCAGGGATAGTAGGTATTAAGAAATGCATCCCCGCCAACCCCACGCAAAACTCGCAAAAAGAGAAATGAATGTCAATAGTTTATTCGAGAATATTTGCGCACTTACGAATCGGTTCACAGAAAGATAGCACGAGGCACATCCATACTTTGCCAGTTCGACAGCTCCCCTAGTCATGTTGGGAACGTGGCAAACTTCAAAATCGTACGGAATGAGCAGTTAAGATGGATTCGGTGCGTTTTTTCCGTAAATATCTTCCACCAGAACATTGCCTCGGATCCTACTTCGACAGTTCGCCAATACCCTATAGTATTTGGGAAGGCTACAAAGTAACTTCGACAGAGTTAGACACTTCGACAAAAGTTTTGCCAGATGACGAAGTGACGAAGTAGATGAACTTCGACATTGCCACCGAGTGCATAGGGATCATGGCGAAGTGGCAAAGTTCAGTCGTATGTAATCAGGGCGCAGTACTGATTTTCTGCGAATCTCTCCATCCTGGGTGGGATCCCGTTCGGTTATCCCGAGTGCTCGAAGATGTACCGTTTCGGCACGTTTCCCTCGATACGAGGCGTTTTCTCCTCGGTCAGAAATTCTCAGGCTCTTTGAAAGGAAGCTGGTATCATGTTCGCGTACACACTTTGCCAGTTCGACATTTCGACAGAATGTTCGCCATTTGGCAAAGTTACAAAGTCCATAACTTCGACAGTTCGCCAAGCCCTATAGGGTGATGGCGAAGTGACGAACTCATCTCAAATATCCGGCAACACAGAGTTGTGCAGGTGCCAGCAGTTGTAGTAGGTTGCTATTTGAACATTAGGCTAATTCGATTGACTGATTTTTGTAGATTATTTGGCAAGAGATGAGCGTAAATCTCAGTCATTTTTATCGTAGAATGACCAAGCAGCTGTTGAACCTCATAGATGCCAACCCCACTCTGTATCAACCAACTGGCAAACGTGTGACGTAAATGATGAAATGTCAATGAATGATCTAATCCGATTCGTTCACCATAACGTTTGAAACCCTTGGTTAATCGATCACTCCTGATAGCTTTTCCCTTACATTCAAAGACCAAGTCAGAATGTTTTTCGTTATGTTTATTGATGAGCATTTGCAAAAGTACATCATTAATAGGCACGACTCTCGCTTTTCCAAACTTCGTTCTATAGTCGATATTACTTTCCACAGTAATTGAACGATTGTCCAAATCGACATTTTTCCATAAAAGATTGATTATTTCTGAACGTCTCATGCCGGTGGATAGCGCCATAAAAATCACTTCCTTCAGCCACGTTTCCTTCACTTTCTCTATCAATTGTTTTGCTTCAAATTGATTCAAGAATCTCGGTTTGCGTTCAGCCTCTCTACACATTTGTAAACGTGCAAAAGGATTGTAAAAAATACATCCCCAGCGAACGGCAACGTACATAGAGCTTTTTAAGGCTTGAAGCTCTCTATTAACAGTCTTTTCACTAACCGCATGCAGCCTTACGGCTTTATACAGGTCAATATGTTTCATTGTGAGGTCCTCCAATGCCGAATCACCAATATTCTGAATGAAGTAGCCGAAGGTGAGGCGATAAATATTTTGTGTTGTTGGTGAAAAGGTATCGGCCGCAAATCGCAAGAACTCCTTTTGAAATTGGGAAAACAGGACAGATTTCTTCGAGGTATCAACTAGATTCTGAAGCTCGGATAGTTTCCTTATCGCATCATTTTTGTTTTCACAGCCTGTGGATTTTTGTTTCCGCTGACCGTTTGCGTCCACGTACTGAATGTACCAACGGGAGTATTTCTTAAACAGGGAAATATGGGTGAGCTTCACACGCAGCCTCCGCTTCCAGCTTACGGTTTAGCTTATGGTGTGAAATCGAACTTTGATCGGGAAAAAAGGAGGATGGCAAATTGTTGCAGCGTATGAGATTAGGGTGGATCCGATCGGGATCGAACCGACGACCTATTCGTTGCGAACGAATCGCTCTCCCAACTGAGCTACAGCCCCGAAGATTTATTTTTTACGGTCTCTACATTATTATGGAACTGACCCCATCTGCTAGGGGCCGCCTATTCGTTGCGAATCCCGCCCCCTGGCGGGACTCGCACAACTGAGCTACAGCCCCAATTCAAAGTCTTTGTTTTGAGTGAAATTCGTGTTATCTCCTTCTCATCGACACCCAAATTTCTGAGTTCTGAACCAAATCTTCCGGCCGTTGATTATCCAAAACTTTCAGACAATATAGCAAAGAATAGAAGTGAATTCAAGATTAAATCTTCCATAAATTTACTATTGGGAGAGTTATGGAAATACACTCTATATATAATTACTTTTTTCTATACCTACTTATTTTTCTTCATTTACCTCCACATCTTCTTTTGCTCAGCGATTTCTCCATTTTTCTCCTCTGGAACCGAAGTGGTACCGGATCCAGGACCAGCACTATACGACACCGCAAAGTAATTACGGTCTCCTGGTATGGTCGCATGAGGTATGTGGGCAGTAGTGAACGACAAAGTTCAATGTATTGAGGGATGGGCTTAGAATTAAGCCTTTTTGCCTCGCGGCTCAGATGCAAGCGACAAACCAAAGAATGAACGGTTCCCCTAAGTAAACCGTTCGCTCAAGTCTTAAATTGGTTATTCGCTCGCTTGAAAACTGCTTAGTTCTCGTCGCCCGTCTTCGAGTTCTTGTCTCCATCAAGTTAATCGCTTTTCCCTCAATATCGTTCATCTCAACATTGAAGCGTCGCTTCGAACGGCATTCAACACTGCAATCCGTTGGGATCTGATCGCAGTTAACCCTTTTAGCCGTGTAAAGAATTGCAGGGAAAAGGATGTCAAACCGAGATTCATGACGAAGGCCGAGTTTCACAAGCCTATTGCAGGGATCGAAGCGGAGTGGCGGAGAGATATAGTTTTGTTTGGAGTCATGACAGGCATGCGCCGAGCTGAATTAACAATGCACGTCTTGATACCCGATAATGCTGTGATACACCTCGTATCAAGCCGTCCTATCGGGATCGGATGGTAATTGAACATTTACAAATCATAACCATTTGGTATCACATTGCTTTCTTCATCTACTCCGATGTCGGATACGTCGAACATCGTCGAATTCTTCAAGCACTGGTACGGCATCGATCCAGACTCGTGAATACTACATTTTGTTCTTTTTATTTACAAACAAGCCGATAAATTTGAACATGAGAATCTAATTTGGTTAGACAATTTCTATTTCGGGTAATGGAAAAATAAACTTGCCCCCCTGCTCTATATAGTCTCTTTCTCTCTCTAGAATTGAATTTTTGAAATGCCACGGGAGTGCCAAGAAATAATCCGGCTTCATTGCCCTCGCTTCCTTTTCTGAAATAATCGGAATGTTCGTACCGGGAGTATAGCAGCCAAATTTTTGTTCATTTACCTCAGCGATATACGGCACATGACTGGTTGTAACTCCGCAAAATTGTAACAGTACATTTCCTTTCGTGGAGGCGCCGTATCCAAAGACTTTTTTCCCGTCATTTACCAAAGCCTCTATCAATTCCGTTAAATTTTTTTTGTGTCTAAATACTCTTTCTTCAAAATCACGATACGGCTTTGGAGTGTCCAATCCCATATCTTCCTCTTGTTGCAACATCCAATTTATGATCGGCGTATTTGAGACATACGATGCGTGCTTCTTCGCGGCCGTAATAGCAAAACTCCCGCCGTTGATGGCATTCATCTGGACATCAAGCACCCGCATGCCGCAATTATCAAGGAGATTTTTAACGACTTTGAAGGAATAGAACTCGAGGTGCTCGTGACAAACGGTATCATACGAATTGGAACGCAACATAGACGGCATGTAACTTTGTTCAAAATGCCATATTCCATCTTCAGCTAATATTGCTTCAATATCTCTCACAAATTTCATGGGATCTTCTAAATCATAAAACATTGCAATAGAGGTAATGATCTTTGCCTTCGTTTTGGGGAATACATTTTCAAAGATTTTAGCCGAAAAAAAATCAGGAATGAGAACAATATCACTGGTGTAGAAGTCCTTGAATTTGACGCCAGTGGGGTCAATGCCAACCTTCTTATAATGCCCGGAGTATGCTTTCAGGGTCGTGGTGTCGTTGCTGCCAATATCCAAAACTAGATCTTCTCTTGACAAAGGAATCAAGCGTTCTAACGTGCGAATTTTATTCGTCAGATGATTAACCATTGAAGCATTCAACCCCGAGCGATAACCATAATTATCCCCATACATTTCCTCCGGTGAGTATGATTGTTTCAACTGAAGTAATCCGCTATCCGGGCACCAGACTACATCTAAAGGGCCTTTCGTGATTATTTCATCTTTCGATTTTGGAAAAGCACCGGTAAGACACATTTCTCCAAGTGAAAGAACGGTGATAAGGTTTTTACTTTTGCTAATCCTGCATTTCGAAATTTCATTATACATAAATATCCTGATCTATGGTTTTGTACTTTGCTTCATGACAAACTTTTGAAATTGGCTGTCGATGCTATCTATGCACTTGGTACGGATCAGATTAAGCTTTGCAAGTTGTTTTACAACAGCATCTTTTTCCGCCATGGGCACTTTCTCAAATTCATAGACTTTTTCTTGTTCATGCCATAAATCGCAATTGGCCGTAGCAAGCTCTGAGACAACTTGGCCGATACTGCCTACGACCTCATTTATTTCATTACCTTCTTTTTTGTAGACTTTATTCGATGAAAAAATCAGCTTTTCCGGCGGTATCTCTCCAGAAATTGCGCCAAAAATATATGAATCTATTTCGTCTCTAAGCTGTTTCTCCTGAAGGGCAAGGCTCTCAAGTCTTTTAGAATCATCAGTATGGTATTGTTTTAGTTTTACAACTGTGAGTTTATCAAAAAGAGAGCCTAAGGTCTCGGCCATATATTCTCCTGCTTCATTTGAAGGTGTTTCCCGGTTTGATTGACCAATCGCAATCAACAAAAACACGGCCGTAATCAAGCCCTACACTCGCGGGATATTTGGAGCCGCCGTCAATAATTGTTGCCGAAAATGCGTCTTGGACAAAATCGATTACAAGCTGATTGGGAATGTACGCAGCGAGTGTCATACAATAGCGTTCCGGCCTCAGGAAATTTCCAGGAATAACCGCGTTGGCAACAATTATTTCAGCATTGCGTAAAGAGTCAAAATTCAATTCAGTATCTGTTGTAAACACATTTCTGCGGGAATCGCGTACCCCGATTCTTATCTCAGCGCCGCTCATCCATTTATTGATCCTGCATGTGTTCACAATAGTAATAGATCGAGTATGAGCAAAAATAGTAACTGGCGTACCATGTTCATCCAATTTCCTGCGCCGTTTCTCCCGATAATTCCCAAACCTTCAGCCTCTTGAACATCAAATGAGGTCAGGTAATATAGAAAAGAATGGAAGTGAATTCAAGATTGAATCTCCCATGAATTTATTGTTTGGAGAGTTACGGAAATGCAAAAAAACAGGATTCAGGATCATCACCAATCCAGTACCATATCCGTTACCATACACTGTTTTCAATATATTATGAGCCGAATTCTTAAATCCGGCGGTGACGAAAGTGAATGCAAAAAAGAGACCCGCTTACAAAAAAAATCATTTTATTGCTTTTTTCCCGTACCTACTTATTTTTTTCCTTTTACCTCCATAACCTCCACATCTTCTTTTTTCTTAGCGATGTCTCCATTTCCCTTCTCTGGAGCCGGATTGGTACCGGATTCAGTACCAGCACCATACGACACCATATAGTAGTTACGGTCTCCTGGTTTGGTCGCAGTGACGGTATAGCCAGCGCAGTTAACAACCCGACTTTGTTTTTGATGATCTTTTGATTTTGAGTCATCTGACACCTCCATCCTCACTAAGTTAATAATGTGTGAGATGATATTCTAACTAACGCAGATAATGTCGGCGCACAAACCGCGTTTGCTGGTCTTAACACAATTAACCTAGATCCAACTAAATCAGTTTTAAAATATGGAGTCGGAGATACGATTACATTGAATGGAGCAGATTTCATACGCTTACTTTATTTGTTAAACCCAAAGAATTTAATTTCTTGACTATTCTCTTGGTTCCTCCTACATTTACGCGCATGAAGGGGGTAAATGTGAACCCCCTGATTCGATTTTGATGATTGAGGTTTTTACGTTTTTATCATACCGGAAACATTCTATTATCTTCAGCTAGCGAATGCCTGAAGAAAATTACTACTTTTGCATTGGCACCTAAATTGGGCGCAGGTCAAGCACAAGCCACATTAAACGGCAAAACCTTACAATGAGAATGAACATGCGCCGCTTTACACGTCTCACAAGTGCTTTCAGTAAAAAGTTAGGGAATCATAAAGCGGCAATCGCTCTGCATTTTTACGCATATAATTTTCTCCGCATCCATCAAAGCCTCAGAGTTACGTCAGCGATGGAAGCAGGAAGCACAATTCCAATTTGGCATTGGTCCGACTTACTGATATGACAAAGCCAAAAAATAGCGGCATAACAATTTCAAACATGAGCACTACCAAAAATTGGAACAGCTCAACCCCGGCTGGAATGACTTAATGAAGAGAGTGGAGAAGCAAAGTGAATCTCATTGAATCAGTAAACTCTTTCGCGCTGAAACAATACTCTTCGATGGTAATGCCTGCGAAGAGTGAACCGCAAGGGCGTATTTTAATTTACGCGAACATGGGATACGGCGACCTTGTGTTTTATCTGCCGGTATTGAGGGCGATAGAGAAGAAATTTGAAACCGTGATAATTCTTGAAGATCAGGTGAAGACGAACTTCTTGCGCGGTATGGGGATTGAATCTCAAATTGTAAAGGCCGCATCTCTATTCCCTGCCGCGGTATACCGAAAATTCGATACCGTTGTTTGCCACTGGCTTCAACAGTGGACGCCCATCATCCGGCAAATAATTAAAATGAGAATTCCCTGCCGTATAGGACATGACTGGCGCGAGAAATATAATTGGCTATGGACGCATCCAGCACGCTACTGGAAAAACGGACATTATAGATTTTCAAATGAATCACTCCTTGAGCCATTCGGACTTCAGCCGGTTTACGATACGGTTAAAATAGAAAATCCAATAACGGATTATGAAATTATAATTGTGCCGAATAGTTCAGAGCCGAAAAGGGATTGGCCCGGGTTCAACAGTCTTTACGATAAGCTATCAACCCGCTACAAAGTCTTTAAATTGTGGAAATCCTTGCCGATGGATGTTGCAATCAGAATGCTTGCCGGGGCAAGGCTTGTTATTGGAAACAATTCAGGAATGCCGATAATAGCAGATTACTTGAAAGTCCCGGCAATTCAGATATTTAGACGAGGAGAAATAGTTACACCACAAATTGCAGGACTGTTGCACGGCATCGACTTCATAGAGCCGACCGTTGATGAAGTATCTACAAGAATTAAAACTATTCTTGGATAAATGATTAAGCGAGTCCTAGTGTTGTATTTATGCAACCGTGTTCATCCTGAGCAAAGCCGAAGGATAATTGATGGACTAAAATACAATATTTATTTTTTGAAGCGGCACTAGAGTGGTTTAATAAATGGAGGTTGAAACACAGAAACTATCGGAGGAACTACGACCCATGAATTCTACAAGGAAGTGCAACGCTCCAAAAAAATATTTAGTACACTTGGAGCATGGCACAACAACATTATTTACAGCTTTCGTATAAAGAGCGTGACCGTCTAGCCACCCTTAATTCGAACGGAGCGTCTCTTAGGTTGAAAGCATCTACTTTCATATATGATCCTGAAGTCCATGGGCGGAGAGACGTGGACTTTAAGAAATCATCGTTCTATCCCAATTCCTTTTGCATCTTCTGGTGCGGAATGGCCACTTCAATGAACTCCGTGCCGGTTTTTTGGTACTCCAATCTCTCATAGAAGCCCACCACCGATTTTCTTGCGCTCAGCACCACTTTTCTATAACCTTGTTTCTTTGCGAAATCCTCCGCATAAAGTACCAGCCTCGCTCCCACGTTCCTTCCCCTCCAATTCTCTTCCACTCCAACCTGCCTCATTTTTACTTCCTTCTCATTCAGACCTGTCAGAATAAGAACCCCGATCAATATGTTCCCATCAAACGCGCCGATGTGGAAATCGCTGACCTCCCTGGTCAAGTTCTCATTAAACAAGCTTAACCCGAGAGGTTTTCGCAAGACCCTGTCTCGTAACTGGAGTTCTTCCTCGTATTCATCAAGTACCAAAGTGAATTTGCTTTATTTCGATTGACGGATACATTTCAAAATCAGTTTCTTGATTGCACAAAGGATTTCACGCGAGTGCGCATTTTCGGGTACAGTGGAATTTCGGATTATCTATTTTGATTGTCAATGGGGTAGTGGGCTATTTTGATTCAGAAGGATGCGAGATGGTCCTTCGATGCGTTCGTCCCGCTAAAGCGGGACTCACTTACTCAGGATGAACATGGCTTGTTCACCCTGAGCAAGTCCCGATGTTTTTTATCGGGACGCGTCGAAGGGCGTGACCATCCAAAGTAGCCCACTACCGTCAATGGGCGTCCCGGCAGCGCCAATAAAAAAAGTTGAACTTCAGTCAGAATAGTCGTACAATATCCACGCTTTTCACCGGTAAACGTAACCCTCCGATACTCGCAATGTACGTGTATCAATGAAAATTTCTCATGACTAACTACTATTCCACCAGGAGGACGCCGTGGTTAATAAACGCTTCTTGAGTTTTTTGCTAACGCTGTTTGCCTGGAGTGTGCTGGCCGCCCAGGTCAACATAAAATTCGTTGAGTATACACTTCCCAACGGCCTTCATGTTATCCTGCACGAGGATCATTCATCTCCGATTGTCTCTCAAGCGGTAGTGTACCACGTCGGGTCGAAAAATGAAAATCCGGACAGAACGGGCTTTGCTCACTTTTTCGAGCATCTGATGTTTGAAGGCTCCCCAAATATTCCGCGCGGCGGATTTTTCAAGATGGTGCAGAACGCGGGGGGTGAGCTCAACGCCTTTACAAGTTTCGATAAAACGGTCTACTTCATCACTGTCCCTTCAAACCAGATGGAACTCGCAATGTGGATGGAATCCGAGCGGATGATGCACCTTAAAGTCGATTCCGTCGGCATCGAAACTCAGCGCGGTGTCGTGAAAGAAGAACGGAGGCAGAGCCTCGACAACAGGCCGTACGGATCGATCATCGAACAGACCTTTTCGCACTCATACAAAGTCCATCCCTACCGTTGGGTTCCGATCGGCTCTTTTCAATACATCGACCGGGCAACGTACGATGAGTTCTATCAATTCTACAAATCATTCTATCTGCCGAACAATGCCTGTCTCGTGATCGCCGGAGACATCGACGTTGAGAAAACAAAGGCCCTGGTCGATAAATACTATGGCGAGATTCCAAAAGGGACGAAAGAAATTTACAGGCCTTCGGTCGTCGAACCGCCGCAGACCGCGGAAGTAAGGGATACGATCTACGACAACATCCAGCTCCCCGCCGTCATCGAGGCGTATCATATGCCCGCACAAGGCACCAAAGACTATTACGCTCTCAGCATGCTGACGACGCTCCTTTCAGGCGGAGAGAGTTCGCGGCTGACCAAGCGCCTCGTCGACAAAGAAAAAATTGCCCTAGAGGTTCAGTCGTTTCCGTTCGACCTCGAGGATCCGTCTCTCTTTCTCCTTTTCGGGATCGCAAATTTCGGAAAATCACTTAAAGACATCGAGGCGAGCATTCAGGACGAAATCCAAAAAGTCAGGGACTCCCTCATCACCGACAACGAACTGACAAAAATCCGCAATCAGGAAGAGACAAGCTTCATCGAAAAAAATTCCACCGAGCAAGGCAAAGCAATCGAGCTGGCGAATTACCATATATTTTTCGGCGACACAAACCTCATCAATTCCGAGATTAACAAATTCATGGCCGTTACCAAGGAAGACCTCCGGCGTGTCGCCAATCAATACCTCACGGAAAAGAATAGGACCGTTCTCTACTACTTACCAAAAACAAAAGTACAGTAGCACTAAGGAGCTCTCACAATGAAAAATTTCTTTGTAACATCGGTTGCGTTATTGTGCATGACGTTTACCTTCGTGCATGCCCAACTGGACAGAAGCAAAATTCCCGGACCGGGGCCTGCACCCGCAATAGCATTCCCGGACTACGATGTCCTCGCCACGCCGAACGGCATTCGGGTTATTATCGTGAAGAATTCTGAACTTCCGACGGTTAGCATAAGCCTGCTCATCGACAGGAAGCCCGTTCTCGAAAAAGCGGACGCCGGATGCATCGACCTCGCCGGCCAGCTTTTGCGCAGCGGGACAACGACGCGGACAAAGGATCAGCTTGACGAGGAGATCGACCTCATCGGCGGCGACCTAAGCTCGACCGGAACCAATGTGTACGCATCGGGGTTGTCGAAAAACACGGAAAAACTTTTCGACCTGATGTCGGATATCACCCTCCATCCTTCATTCCCTCAGGACGAGCTTGAGAAGCTTGTAACGCAGACAAAATCGGGATTGCAGTACAGAAAAACCGACCCTGGAATGATCGTCGACGTTCTACGGAAGAAACTCGTCTACGGCACAGAGCATCCGTACGGCGAGGTCGAAACCGAGGCATCGGTTGCCAACGTCACGCGGGAAAAATGCATCGAAGCGTATACCACCTATTTTAAACCGAACTACGCGATCATGGCGGTGGTGGGCGACGTCGACAAAGACAGCGTTATGAAACTTGTCAACAAATATTTCGGCGCGTGGACAAAAGGAACTCTCCCAGCGCCGACATTCACCACTCCGCAACGGCCTGACAAAGTGCACGTCGCTTTCGTCGACAGGCCGAGTTCAGTGCAGTCTGTCGTCAGAGTCGCTCAAGTCGTCGAGTTGCAGCGGACTTCGCCCGACGTGCTTCCCGCACAGGTGATGAACACTGTCCTCGGAGGGGGCATGTTCCGGCTTTTTACCAACCTTCGTGAAAAACACGCCTACACGTACGGGGCATACAGTTCACTTTCCCCGGATGAACTCATCGGGAACTTCACCGCTTCCACGTCGACAAAGAACGCCGTCACCGACAGCGCGCTGACACAGCTCTTCTATGAACTCAACCGGATCCGCGACGAAAAAGTCGACTCAACGGAGCTGCAGATGGCAAAGAATTATCTCAGCGGTGCGTTCGTGAGAGGTCTTGAGCATGCGAACACTATCGCAGAGGACGCGATTACTATCGAGCGCTACGGGCTTCCGAAAGATTACTATAAGACGTACCTCAAACGTCTTGATGCCGTTACTGCAGAGGATGTGCAGGCTGCCGCTAAAAAATATCTTGATCCCGCAACCATGCTTATTGCCGTTGTTGGTTCTGCGAGCGATGTGAAGGAAAAGCTCGCGAAGTTCGGACCGATCAATATGTACGATGAAGATGGAAACCCGGTCGTTGTGAAAACCGCTGTTGCCATTACGCTGACCCCGGACGAAATTTTTGCAATCTCTATCGAAAAGAACGGCGGAAAAGCAAAATTCAAAGCGATGAAAGATAAAACGATTGAGATGAGCGGCAAGATCCAGAACATGGATGTGAAACTCAAAGTTGTCCAAAAAGCCCCCAACAAAATTTATGCGGAAACGGAAATGGTTGGAATGTTCAAGCAGCAGCAGGGCTTCGACGGAAAGCACGGCTGGGCCGTATCGCCGCAGGGAGCTCGGGACCTTAGCGGAGATCAACTGGAGGAGATCAAATTCGAATCCACCTTCGATTTTTACGGCAAGTACAAAGCGATGGGGTTCAAAGCCGAAGTGAGCGGAGTAAAAAATGTAAACGGAAAGGATTGCTACGAGGTAAGTTTTTCGAATGCTTCGGGAAAATCAATGCGAGAGTACTTCGGAGTGGAGGACTTCATCAAATACCGCGATGTGAAATCAATGGCCTCTCCCAACGGCCCTGTCGAACAAACCACCGACTACTCTGACTACAAAGATTTCGGCGGCTACCTTGCCCCGGGAAAAATGGTACAGAGTGTCATGGGCCAGTCGTTCGAATTCACAACAGACAAGTTCGAAGTAAACAAAGGCGTGAGCGACACGTTATTCAAGAAGCCGAAATAGGGAAGGATGTTCGTTGGCGGTTCGAAGTTTGAGGTGATAGGTTGTAAGCCATAATTCGTAAGTTGAGCCTTCTGAATAATCCCGAAAGTGCGGCTCGCGCAAAGACGCAAAGTCCCAAAATGATTCTAAAACAGAACTTTCGCGCCTTAGCGGCTTAGCGGCTTAGCGCGAAACAATTTTTCAGATGTTTCAAGTTATAAGTACGGCATGTACTTCTGACTTACAACCTAAATCTTACAATTTTTCACTTTTAACTGGCTACGCCTTATACACCAGCCCATTCTTTCGCACGACGATGTTTCGAGTATCGACGACCGGCACGGTAAACTGGTCGAAGTTGATTTTCTTGAATTCATCGTGGGCAGTGGCGACCAAAATGAGGTCGAACGCGTTTGAAATCTCGACGGATTTTCTTCCGGCAAATTTCGGGAATTCGCGTGTGGGCCTGATCGTTGGGATATACGGGTCATTATAACTGACCGAAGCCCCTCGTTCTTCGAGTTTCTCTATTAAGTGGTACGAGGGGGATTCACGGTCGTCGTCGACGTTCGCTTTGTATGCCAGTCCGAGCATAAGAATTTTTGCCCCCTTCAACGGTTTCCCCGCATCGTTCAATGCTTCCATCACCCGGTTCACAACAAAATCCGGCATTGCGGTATTAATCTCCCCAGCCAGCTCAATAAATCGTGTGTTGACGCCATACTCCCGTGCCTTCCATGTCAGGTAGAACGGGTCGATTGGGATGCAGTGTCCGCCCAAGCCCGGTCCGGGGTAAAACGGCATGTAACCGAATGGCTTGGTCCTCGCCGCTTCAATCACATCCCAGACGTCGATGCCCATTTTCATAAACGTCACTTTCAATTCGTTCACCAGAGCGATATTGATGGCACGAAAAATATTCTCCATGAGCTTCGCTGCCTCGGCGACTTTGACACTCGAGACCGGGACGGTTCGGACGACGATCTGTTTGTAGACGGCGTCGACGACGGCAAGGCCGTCGGGAGATGTCGAGCTTCGCTGCCTCGGCACTTTGACACTCGAGACCGGGACGGTTCGGACGACGATCTGTTTGTAGACGGCGTCGACGACGGCAAGGCCGTCGGGAGATGTCGAGCCAACGACTTTCGGAATTGTTTCGGTGGTGTAATCGGGGTTGTTGGGGTCTTCCCGTTCCGGAGAAAATGCAACGTAAAAATCTCTGTCGACCTTCAGGCCGCTTTTTTCAAGAATCGGCACCATGACTTCTTCCGTCGTGCCGGGATACGTCGTCGATTCCAATACGACCATCTGGCCTTTCCGGATATGCGGCGCAATCGCCTCGCACGTCGCCACAATGAACGACATGTCCGGTTCCCTGTTCTTGTTGAGCGGCGTCGGGACTGCGATGAGAATGGCGTCGCATTCTTTCAGCCTGGAAAAATCGCTCGTTACGCTGAAGCGCCCGGAGGCGACAGCGCGCTGGATTCTTTCCGACGAAATATGCTTGATGTACGATTTTCCTTTTGCAAGGGAATCGACTTTCGAACGGTCGATGTCGAAACCGATCGACCGGAATCCCTTCTCCACAAAGCAATGCAGCAGTGGAAGGCCGACGTATCCTAATCCTATAACGCCGACGACGAATGATTTGTTTTCAAGTTTTGCGAGCAGTTCGTTTTTCATTGAGTTCGTTGGTGGATTTGAGTTTGTAGTTCGGAGCCTTTAGTCCGTAGTCCTGAGTCCGTGGTCTTAAGTTCGTGGTCCTCAGTCCTGCATCTTATTCCAAAAATTCCTAATTTATAATTATTAATTCTTAATTCTCTTTTCATACCACTCTATCGTTTTCTCGATGCCTTCCGCCAACGGAACCGTCGCCTTCCAGCCCAGCGCATTGATTTTGCTGACATCGAGCAATTTTCTCGGCGTCCCGTCCGGTTTCGAGGAATCGAAAACAATGCTCCCTCGATAACCTACTTTTTCGCCGATCAAGTGTGCCAGCTCGAGAATTGATACATCCGTGCCCGTTCCTATGTTAATAATTTCGCCATCGTCATAGTGCTGCATCAGAAAAACACATGCGCTTGCCAAGTCATCGACATAGAGGAATTCCCTTTTCGCTTTTCCTGTTCCCCACAACGTTACCGGCGATGAATGTAAATTCCGCGCTTCAATAAATTTGCGAATCAAGGCCGGCAGAACGTGAGAATTCTGCAGGTCAAAACTGTCGTCCGGTCCGTACAGGTTTGTCGGCATGACGGAAATAAAATTCGTCCCGTACTGTTTATTGTACGCCTGGCACATTTTGATGCCGGCAATTTTTGCAACCGCATACGCATCGTTCGTCGGTTCCAGCTTCCCGTCAAGAAAGTAGTCTTCCTTGATCGGCTGCGGAGCAAACTTAGGATAGATGCATGAACTTCCCAAAAAACAGAGCTTCTTCACTTTGTGCAGGTATGACGAGTGAATGACGTTATTCTGAATCTGCAGGTTGTCGAAAATAAACTCCGCGGGATATGTACTGTTGGCGTGAATTCCCCCAACTTTTGCTGCTGCCAAGAATACATATTCCGGTTTCTCTCTTTCAAAAAAATTCCCCACAGCCCCTTGATTTTCAAGTTCTAATTCTTCATGAGTACGCGCAACAATAGTCGTATAGCCTGCAGATTGCAGCGCACGCGTAATTGCCGACCCGACAAGTCCGCGGTGGCCGGCGACGTATATTTTAGAGGAGGAGTCCGTGGCTTTTAGTCCTGAGTCATGAGTTTTAAGTTTTAAGCTTTTCGTTTTAAGTCTTGAGTTTTCAAATTCTTAATTCATAATTCTTAATTCTTAATTTTGACGATTAATACCCCCTCTTTGAAATTTTTTCATAATCCGCCTTCACCATTATTTTCACCAGCTCCTCGAACTTTATTTTGGGCACCCAGCCGAGCTTTTCCTTGGCCTTAGCGGAGTCGCCGATCAACAATTCCACTTCGGTCGGTCGGTAATGCCTGGGGTCGACATCGACGATGTTCTTCCCTGTTTTCTTGTCAACGCCTTTTTCGTCCTCGCCTTCACCTTCCCATGCAAGCTCCATCCCCAATTCTTTAAACGAAAGGTCGGTAAATTCCCTGACGGTATGTGTTTCGCCGGTTGCAAGCACAAAATCTTCCGGCTGATCCAGTTGAAGCATTCTCCACATGCCGTCGACATATTCCGGAGCATAGCCCCAATCCCGCTTTGCATTCAGGTTTCCCAGAGAAAGCTTCGTTTCTAATCCCAGCTTAATTTTCGCCGCGGCTCTCGTAATTTTTTTTGTGACAAACGTTTCACCCCTTCGCGGGGATTCATGATTGAAAAGAATTCCGTTGCAAGCGAAAATATTGTACGCTTCCCGATAGTTTATGATGATCCAATAACCGTACAGCTTTGCAACCCCATACGGACTGCGGGGATAAAACGGCGTTTTTTCGTTTTGCGGGATCTGCTGGGCCTTGCCGAATAACTCACTCGTCGATGCCTGGTAGAATTTCGGCTTCAGCCCGACCTCGCGAATCGCATCCAGGAATCGGACTGTTCCAATAGCATCGACTTCAGCGGTATACTCTGGGAGCTCGAATGAGACTTTAACATGACTTTGCGCGGCGAGGTTGTAAATTTCGCCGGGCTGGATCCTTTCCAGAATCCGGTTCAAATTGCTCGTGTCGGTCAGATCGCCATAATGGAGAAAGAGCCTCTTTCCCAGGATAGCCGGATCGTTATAGAGATGGTCGATTCTCCCGGTGTTGAACGAGCTGCTCCGGCGGATAATTCCATGTACTTCGTATCCCTTTTGGAGAAGCAACTCAGCAAGGTAAGAGCCATCCTGGCCGGTGATGCCTGTAATAAGTGCCTTTTTGGTCATAGTAGGTTCGTTGTGGTTTCGGTTCAGAGATCTAAGTTTTAAGTCCTAAGTTCTAAGTCTAGAGTCCTGAGTCAATTTATCTGACGTCTTACATCGTATTTTTTACTTTTCCATCCATGTTGTGAGAAGGTCCCTTAACGTCTGCTGTATTGGAATTTCCGGCGTCCAATTCGTAGTTTTCTGCAATAACTCATTGCTCCCTGCGAGGAGCTGGATGTCATAGCCGCGCAATCTTTTGTCTTCGACATGCAAGTCGAATTTTGCCCCGGAAATTGTCTCATACATCCGGATAATTTCTTCGATAGAAAATACATTTCCAGAGCAGACATTAAAAATGAATTCTTTATCGTTGGAGACCGCTCCCAGCAGCCAATATGCCCGGACGACATCGCGAACATCCGTAAAATCTCTCCGCGGCTTGATATTTCCAATTTGTATCACCGGCGGTATGTTATTCTTTTGAGCGAGCGAGATTTGCCGTGCGAGAGACGAACAAACAAACGAAGGTTTCTGCCGCGGGCCGGTATGGTTGAATGGCCGAGCGATGGCGATGTTCAGCCCTTCGTACGTTTTGTATGTTTGCGCGATGTAATCGATGCTCGTCTTGCTTGCCGCGTACGGGTTAACTGGGTGCGGGATCGAACGTTCCGTATGCACTGCAGGAAGCCCCGCGGTTTCACCATAGACCTCGCCTGAGGTAACAACAACAATCCGCGGCGCAATGTCGACTGCCTTCACCGCTTCAAAAATATTGATCGGAGCTATGACATTGACTTTAAATGTTTCGGCGGTATGTTCAAACGAACTCGGGACAAATGCTTGTCCGGCGAGATGAAAAATAATGTCCGGCTTGACTTCCTTCAAAACTCTGAAGATCGATTGAAAGTCGACGATGTCGCATTCATACAAACGGATGCTTTTTTCATGGGACCGAATGTTTTCATTCTTCTCGGCATCCCGCACTATTCCAAAAACTTCCGCGAGATTATTATTGAGAACATAATCGGCAAGATGGCTGCCGGCAAAACCGCCGACTCCGGTAATTAATACTTTCATTATAACAGTAATAAGTGTTTTTGGAATCAGTAAAACTGCACGCACTGCGAATCCCCCGTACGCCCGGCGGCGTGCATAATATACATAATCCGCCGTGCCTTTTCAACGACGGGAAATGAGAATCATCGGCTCAGGGTAAATAAAAGAAGAAAAAAGAGGAAAAAATCAGCATTAGCTTTGTGCTGCGATACTATTCCTGCTCCAACTTCAATCTTCGTTTGAAATACTCGATTGTCCGCTTCAGCCCTTCATGACGGGGAACCCGCGGTTCCCATCCAAGCATGAATTTTGCCTTGGCAATATTTGGCTGCCGAATCCTTGGGTCGTCCTGGGGGAGTTCTCGAAACACAATCTTGCTTTTGGCTCTGAGTCAATTGAACAATCTCATTCGCAAGTTGAAGCATTGTCAACTCGGCGGGATTTCCGATGTTCATCGGAAGGGCATATTCAGACATCATCAGCTTGAAGATGCCGTCGATCAAATCAGAAACATAACAGACACTGCGCGTTTGACTGCCGTCGCCGAACACCGTAACATCTTCGCCGCGCAGCGCTTGTGAAATGAATGCAGGAATTGCGCGGCCGTCATCAATCCTCATCCGCTCGCCGTACGTATTAAAAATTCTTACGATTCGTGTTTCAACGTTGTGATAGCGTTGGTACGCCATTGTCATCGCTTCAGCAAACCGTTTTGCTTCATCGTAGACTCCGCGCGGGCCGACCGGATTGACATTTCCCCGGTACTCTTCCACTTGCGGATGAATTTCAGGGTCGCCGTATACCTCCGATGTGGATGCGAGAAAGAACCGTGCGTTCTTCGCTTTCGCCAGGCCTAATGCCTTGTGTGTTCCCAGCGAACCGACTTTGAGGGTCTGGATCGGAAACTTTAGATAATCGATCGGACTTGCCGGCGATGCAAAATGAAATACGTAATCGACGTTGCCGTCAAGAAAGATGTATTCCGTCACATCATGCTGAAAGAACCTGAAGCGGGCATTGCCGAATAAATGTGCAATGTTCGCAGTGTCTCCAGTGATGAGATTGTCGATGCAGATCACCGAGTGGCCTTCTGCAAGAAGCCTGTCGCAGAGATGGGAACCGAGAAAGCCGGCGCCGCCTGTTACTACGGAGGTCTTTTGGGTTTGTGAGATAGTCATTCTGGCGCAAATTGGATAAATGGAATATTGGAATTATGGAATAGGTAAAGCAACGCTATTCTGAAAAACTTTCTTATCTGCATCAATCTCTTCCTGCCAGGTACCTGTTTTTCGCTTCATCTGTAAAGATTTGACCAATGAAAGTAATTTATTTTCCACACTGTAATGAAGCGTGTCAAATTCCTCAAAGAGATCGTCCTTCAACTCATAAAACTCACGGAATCCTATAATACGCGTCATCAACTCCCCGGAGGATCCGAGAGCAATAGCTAAAAACTGCAAATACTCATTGATCGTTCTCCGGCAATATCCTTCAGCGATATTTGCAGAAATTGACTGCGCCGCATCGACAATCTGACCGCGTAATCTAATGTCTATTTGAGTTTGAATACTCAGCACTTTTTTGACAACCCCCAACAATCCGATCGCTTCATTCCATACTTCCAGCTCCATGTATCCACGATTCAGATTTCGTCTTTTTGTGTACTCCATGCAATCCCCCATTCCATAATTCCAACATTCCAATACTCCACCTTACTCTCCATTCCTCCCGATCCCGAAATAGACAAACCCTTTTTCTTTCATCAACTTCGGGTCATAGATATTCCTTCCGTCGAATATTACCGGGCGCTTCATGAGGGATTTCATCCTGTCGAAATCGGGGCGGCGGAACTCGTTCCACTCGGTAATCACCGCAAGCGCGTCCGCGCCTTTCAGCGCATCGTAGTTATTGTCGAAGAACTCTACTTTCGAGTCGAATAGGGGTTTCACTTTCGGGTTTGCGATGGGATCGTGAGCACGGATCTTTGCGCCTGCTTCCAGCAAATGGTTAATAATGACCAGCGCCGGCGCATCCCGAATGTCGTCGGTTTGAGGCTTGAACGAAAGCCCCCACACGGTGATAATTTTTTGGTGCAATTGATTGTTAAAATGCTTCATCATTTTCTTGACGATGAGGCGTTTTTGTCTATCGTTTACCTCGTCGACGGCCCGGAGAATTTTGAATTCATACTCGTGTTCTTGAGCAGTTTTGATTAACGCCTTGACGTCTTTCGGAAAACATGAACCGCCGTAGCCTACGCCGGCAAACAGGAACTGCTGGCCGATACGGGGATCGGACCCCATTCCCTTTCTCACCCAATCGATATCCGCCCCTGTCTTTTCGCAAAGATTGGCAAGTTCGTTCATAAAAGAAATCTTTGTCGCGAGGAATGAATTCGCAGCGTATTTCGTCATCTCCGCACTCCGCTCGTCCATCACCATAATAGGATTGCCGGTGCGCATGAACGGCGCGTAGATGTCCATCATCGCCGCGACTGCCCGTTTGCTTCTCGAACCAATGACGATGCGGTTCGGTCTCAAGGAATCATCCAGCGCGGAGCCCTCTTTCAGGAATTCGGGGCTGGACACAACGTCGATCTCCGTCTTCCCCTTCTTCCTCATGATTTGACGGATCCGGTCGACCGTGCCGACGGGAACGGTGCTTTTGCTGACAAGAATCTTATATCCGCTCGCAAACGATGCAATCTGGTCGGCGACAGACAAAACGCGCGTGAGATCGGCAGAGCCGTCATCCGATTGCGGCGTGGGGAGACAGAGAAAAATTATCTCCCCATGATCAACTGCCGCCTTGAGGGAAGTTGTGAACTCGAGACGCTTCTCCTGAGTATTGTGCGCGTACCGATTTCTTCAAGTCCCGGCTCGTAAATCGGAATCGTTCCTTTTTTCAGGTTCGTAATCTTCTTTTCATCGATATCCATGCAAACAACCGAGTTTCCGGTGTCGGCAAAGCAGGCGCCCTGAACTAACCCGACGTATCCAGTTCCGATGATTGATATTTCCATGTTTTTAGTCCGTGGTATGTTGGTGCGTTGAGAGCAGCATTTAGTCTATTAGCAGATATTTTCCTTTCCTATTGCATTGAGCTTACTCCTGAAGAGTTATCATTCCTTTGATTGGTCAGGAGAATTATCGGCATTCAACCGTTCGTAAAGCTTAATGAACAGTTCATATTCTTGTTTCGTCGCAGTATGATAGGCATTTACATCGCTATCATTAAAGGTAGCGAAAATAAACAGAAAAGGTAAGCGCCGGGGATTTTAAGTAGTGTCCTAATTCAGGAAAGGTGTGAAGCTTGTTCACGCAAAGACGCTAAGACGCAAAGAGAATGGACATGTTTTCTTTGCGGATTAGCGTCTGGCGAAGCCATCCCTTGGATTTGCGCAATATTTTCAGCTCTCCGTAAAAAGCCCCTAGGACTTTGTTCTAATTAACACACTACCGGAATTTACAGGCATTCGTTGCAGGATTCCAAGATTACATTATTTCTTTTTCCCCGCCCATTTCATTGTTCCATAATTCCGTATGCCGATATCTGATTTCTGACCGCTGTTCCTTGTTGATTGTTGATTGTTCATTGTCAATACGCGCCCTTGCCAAACAGCACAACTGGAATGGTCTCAAATATGATTTCCATGTCAAACAGCAAGGAGTGATTTTCCACGTAATATAAATCGAGCAGAATCATCTCCCTGAATTTTATATCGCTTCTTCCCGACACTTGCCACAAACCGGTCATGCCCGGCTTGACGGCCGCACGATCCTGAATTGTCTCCCAGAACTCATCGGACTCATTGACCGTCTCAAAATCCGCCAACGGCAGCGGCCGAGGCCCCACCAGGCTCATGTCGCCCTTCAGCACATTGAAGAGCTGCGGAAGCTCGTCAATGCTCAACTTGCGAATGATGTTTCCGACCTTGGTCACACGAGGGTCGTTTTTCATTTTGAACAGAGCGCCGTCCGACTCGTTGTGCCCCCATAATTCATCTTTCATCTGATCCGCGTTATCGACCATACTGCGAAACTTTATGAAATCAAATTGCTTCCCCCCCTTTATGCTCGCCCGCGTTTGAAGGAAGAAAAATGGGCGGCCGCTTTCGAGGTAAATAGCGATAATCGCGACAAGAAAGATCGGGCTGAAGAGAATGATCGCTACTGAGGATCCAATGATATCAAAAATTCTTTTGATGAATAATTTTATCGCGTCGACGTTGTATCGCGGCGGTGTTGTCAAAGTAATCCCGGCGATGCCATAAATGCGGGCTATTTTTAACAGCTCTTCAGCCTGAGGCGATAATATTTTGAGCTTGATACCATGACCTTCAATTTTTTTCTTGATATGGGCATAACCGTTGACTACCATATCGGCCGACGGTATAAAGACCCTGTCGATCGAACCGCTCGCGATGAGTTCATCAAATTGTGCAAGCGTATACTGCGGCTGCAATGAGCTGGATGGGTTCTTCTCCCGAACGACGAATCCTTTGATTTTATAGCCGAGCTCTGGAAAAGAATTAAACCTCTGGAATATTTTAAGCGCATCCTGGTCGTAGCCGACGATCAACGAATTATGTACACCGTACCCAGCTTTTGAAAAAACAAGTTGACCTGGCGCAACAGAACTCGCCCCACGACAAAGAAGATCGGTACCGAAAAGAGAAAAACGATGAGGACGTGGCGGTCAATTTCTATGCCATTAAAAACAGAAACGATCGTCAGCGTTACCAGCACGGAGAGGATAAAGGCGCGTGCGATAATCATGTTTTGCAGGCTAAGACTAAGATGAAAAGAGCCCCGGTATAAGCCCATCATGATTGCAATAGTGAGATACGCAACGACAAAAACAATATATCCCGTAATGAGATCAGCATCGGTTGTGCGGAAGTTGGCATGCTCATAACGGTGCAGCCCTACAACAACAAGGGCTGCACAAATCATAGCGAGAATGTCAACAAGCTGAGAGATCCCGACGAAAAGTATTTTCCAGTTTCGTTTGAGCATAAGGAATATTGCCATTCCCCGAATTCATCCCCAAAAAGGAGCGTTGAGTAATATACAAAATATCAAAAGAAGGTAAAACTATTCTTTTCTGTCGGGATACTATTTGTAGGATGAAACACCTAAGTGAGCATTTCGGATTAGAACAACTGTTAGAAAGCGTCTTTCAGCGACTATATGCGAAGCTTTAAATTATTGTACAGCAAAAGGCATTACACCGTAGGATGACAGGAAACGGCTATTCTCAAATATTATTCATTACTCAATTCAAAATAAGGAACGATTCATAAGTTGAGACTACATATAAATCGGGAGAACTTTTCTCGCGCAGAGCCGCAAAGGCGCAAAATATATTGAAACAAAACTTAGGAGGCTTTTGCATCTTCGCGTGATGTTATTTTTAAGATAGTTAGAAACCATCTCAAAAACATGTCGCTTGATCCTTCGATGCGCTCTCCCGCTCTTCGAGCGGGATCGCTTACTTCCGAAAGGGATCCTCCGAAGGAGTCCGTTGGACCTTCGGGACAGGATGAACATGCTTTTTTGGAATCTTAAATATAGTCTGTTCATCCTGAGCGAGTGGCGCGGCCTTATCGCGCCGCGCGTCTGGCGAAGCCATGCCTTCGGCAGAAGGACACCCTGACCAATCCCGTTCCGCTGAAACGGAACGGGAGCGTCTGGCGAACCCATGCCTTCGGCAGAAGGGCTGACACAAGACCATTTTTGAGGTAGGTTCTAGTAACTGATGCCACGCAAAAATCCTTTTTGGCACACCCCCAACCCCTCTCGCTTTCGCCACACGCTCACATACAGAGGGGAGCGGCGGGGCAATTCTCCTCTGTGCGTTTCTCGCGCGATGACGAGAGGGGATTTTCCCGTAGGTCTAACGGACTCCTTCAGAGGATGCCGTTGGCAAAGGGTGTGTCTTTTGTTGGGTGGAGCACTTTCTTCAGAATGCGTACCATCAATTAGTAAGAGCACTATCATAAACTATTGTCGCCAATATCATCAACGGTTGGGTAGTGTTACAGTTTGAGCATATCAAACTGAAAAATGTGCGTCATGTCAGCGAAAGCTGGCATCCAGACCGATTAAACTGGATTCCGGCTTTTGCCGGAATGACATTTACTTCGAAATTGTAACACTACCAGCGGTTGAGATAGCGATTTGCTTAAAATTATTTAGTGCCTTCGCGACTTAGTGGCTCATAAAAGTGTTTTTTAGTAACCCGCTATTTCAGATACAGCGCCTTTTTGACATTCTGAAACTTCTTTGCCGAAGAAAGAATGCTTTCCGCATTTACAACTATGATGTAAACCCCTGACGCAAGGTTCTGAGCGTTCCAACGATATTCGTAGAACTGCGGCATTTGTGTCTCATTCACGAGTGTGGCCACAACCTGCCCCAGTATATTGTACACTTTGATTGACACTCTGCTCGGTTCCGGGATTCCGTAGCGAATCGTTGTTGACGGATTAAACGGGTTAGGGTAATTTTGATAGACAATATAATCTTTCGGCATAAGCGGGTTTTGCTCGTTCGCTGACAATATGCTTCCTGTCGTAACAAAATGTATCGTATCTTTTGACCATGTTGAATTCCCCCCGTTGATCGTTGCAGACGCTGTCCATGCATACTGTGTACGAACGGACAATTTTTTCATCATTCCAATGGAACTATAAAGCGTATCTTTCAAGCCACTGATGGTCGTATCAATTCCTCCTCCCCAAAACTTCAGCGCATAACGCACCGTGTCTCCCGGATCATGACCGTGAGAAGGCTGCCAGCTCATTGTAAGTTCTTTTCCGTAATTTATCGTCAAACTATCAGCGTGAAGAGGGTTAACTAGTTGAAACGCCGTCGGCGGCAGAGACATCGGTATAACGGTAATCTTCCAGCTCTGTTGAGCGGCACTCCCCTTCTTATCGACGACTGCAACGGTTATGGTACTATCTCCGGCATTGGCATTGACCGGCATTCCAATAAGAGTATCTTTCACGAAATGCACCCACTGCGGGCCAACGAGCAATCGATACGTTAGTGAATCCCTTCCATAGATCGCGTCGGAATCTATCGCCGCTATCACACACCGATACACAGAATCAGCTTGCGCAACGGTATCCGGCACTGAAACGATTACAGGCGGATGATTGACATTCACAACATGCAGCTTAAAATGCTGCGTTGTCGTCAAACCCCGATTATCGCTCACGACAAGTTCCACTACGGTATCGACTGCACTCCTTGCATACGGGATTCCGGAGAGCGTGTGTTGAACAGGGTCATGATGCAGCCATGACGGTAATATCGTTGCTGCGACACTCAAACTGTCGCCGAAAACGGAAACATCCCTATCATACACTGTATATGTGTAGCTGTACAACGAATCTTCCGTCGCCACCGAATCGGCAGGGCTCGTAAACACCGGCGCGTGATCGGTGTGAAGTATCGCCAACGTATAGTTCTGCTGGGCAATTCCTCCTTTCCCGTCGCTGGCCGATATGCTGACCGGAAATGTTCTGTATTGGGATGAATCCATCGCTGCGCGCGTACCGGATACGGATTTCTTTGCCGAACGCGATACCGCAGGAATAAACTTTACCACACTGCTGCGCATTACTGTGGTGCGGCTCTGTTTCCCGACCGTCGCTTTTGCGGATTTCATGGCAAGTGAATCGACAACTAAACTCGGTATACCGCCGATAATGCCGCTCGCCGAATCTATCGAAAGAAAGCCCGGCGCTGTAACGATCGCATAGCTTACCCTGTCCCCCCATAACATTGAATCTTGATCGGTTGCATAGGCTCTGTAAACATACGATGAATCTTCCACCCCACTGGTTACCGGTGTAGAGACAAATACAGGCGGATGATTCACATGCCTGATATGAACTCCATATTGGTATGAGGTTACTCCTCCTTTGCCATCATACGCTTGAACGATAATTTTTGTAGTATCGACGACATCTATCGCCGTGAGGAGTGCCGGATATTATCCCTGTAACAGAATCGATGGATATCCAGTGCGGTTTGGAAACACAACGATAATGCACAACATCACCGAACACCGCAGAATCTATATCGCTCGCCCGTATGACTGTTGTGTAGAGCGAATCCTCTATCGCTGTCGTATCGGGAAAAACAACGAACACCGGCGGATGATTCGTATGCCTCACTGTCAGATCGTAGCTATATTCGCTCGCTCCACCTTTATTATCCCAAACGGCGATAGTAACTGGAAAATCCAGGTATATAATATTTCCCGTAGAACCTAATATTTGTGCCTTTTTTTTCTTTTGCTTCGCTGTATAATACTTGATAATCTTTGTTTTGTTAAGAATTTGCTGCACACTCGTATTAACACGTTGACTGGAGACAGAAGCAATAGACGCAGCACTTCCTACAAGTCTTGGTATGCCTTGTATGATCCCTTTAACTGAATCAATCGCCATCCAACTCGGGCTTTGCAGTATGCCAAAGTAGTCCTTATCTCCCCAGAGGAGCGAATCTTGATCTGTCGCTCCGGCCAAAGTATAATAGAGAGAATCCTCTACGGCGCTATCAGCAGGAAATAAAACAAACTGCGGAGGATGGTTGACATGAACAATGTGCAGACCAAACTGCTGCACCGCTGCACCCCCGTTGTTATCATAAGCCTGGATAGCAATTATTGTGTCGCGGGCATTGATTCCGGAAGGAGTTCCTGTGAGAGTCCCCGCAATGCTGTCGATTGTAATCCAGCTCGGTTTAATTGAAAGCTTGTAATGAACTCTATCCCCAAACAATGCACTGTCCTGATCTCTTGCCACAGCCGTGTAGAGATACAACGAATCTTCCGTTGCGACACTATCCGGTACGGAAACAAAATACGGATTGTGATTTGTATGAATCACGTTAAGGCGGTAGGTTTGGTTCACGACTCCGCCGTACCCATCGCTCACCTTTATCGTGACCGTCGAATCGCCGACGTTCACTCCTCGCGGTATTCCAGAGACCATTCCGCTTGCGGAAACATTTAACCAGCTCGGCTTTTGCGTCAATGCATAACTTAATACCTGGCCAATTAACGTATCGGGATCG
Organism: uncultured Bacteroidota bacterium; assembly: GCA_963843065.1. Taxonomy (GTDB): domain Bacteria; phylum Bacteroidota; class Ignavibacteria; order UBA10030; family UBA8401; genus JAGVPT01. Next base: position 333 of record CAWJKX010000011.1, on the reverse strand, counting down.
TGTGCAACAACTTGGTATTGATACAACGTATCTTCATGCGCCGTGAAGAGAGGAGATGAAGCTATTGTCGGCGGATGATTTACCAATGCGACGTGTATGGTATATTGTTGTTGAGCCGTACCTCCATGATTATCATAGGCTTGCAGCACGGCTGTCGTGTCAAAAACATTCTGCACATGAGGCGTGCCGCTGAATATCGCCCGTCGTGCTATCTATAATCAAGCCATGCCGGTTTGAGAAGCCGGTAATGGACAACGTCTCCGAACAACGCACTGTCCTGATCGCTCGCATAGACTCTCGATTGATACAGCGTGTCTTCTATTGCCGAAGGAA
>CAWJKX010000010.1:0-10174 GCA_963843065.1 uncultured Bacteroidota bacterium | reverse complement strand
TGTTTCGCACGATGACGGTGCGGGAAAACATCCTGGCAGTTTTACAGATGACGAAATTTTCCCCTGCGGAACAGGCTGAGCGGTGCGATAAATTGCTCGGGGAATTCGGCCTGACGCATCTGGCGAAAAGCAAAGGCTATGTTCTGTCCGGCGGTGAACGGCGAAGGACGGAAATCGCACGTGCGCTGGCTACTGATCCGAAATTTATTCTGCTCGATGAACCGTTTGCCGGCATCGATCCCATTGCCGTCGAAGAGATTATGAGGATCGTGACCGGCCTTCGCTCGCGGGGCATCGGCGTGCTGATCACCGATCATAACGTCCACGAAACGCTTTCTATCACCGACAGGTCATATCTGCTGTTTGAGGGGAAGATACTGAAAGCTGGAACGGCCGAGTCCCTTGCGAACGACCCTCAGGCAAGGAAACTGTATCTCGGGGAGAGCTTTAAATTAGACCGGTATGAGTGAGGAGTAGAATACAGAATACAGAAGTCAGAATTCAGGAGTCAATTCACAATTGGGGGGATCGAATGGAGAATTTCGCTGCAAGCACATTTAAAGATTTAATTGTTTGGAAAAAAGCACACCAACTCGTTCTACAGATTTACCGGTTCACAGGTCGTTTTCCTCACAATGAGATGTACGGACTTACCTCACAGATGAGAAGATGTGCGGTATCAGTTCCGGCAAATATCGCCGAAGGGTTCAAAAGACGAGGAAAACCGGACAAAGTAAGATTTATGAATATTGCGCAGGGATCTTTAGAAGAATGCAAATACTACCTGATTCTTGCAAAAGACCTTCACTACGGCGAGACGGAAATACTCGATGCCATGATTGATGAAGTCAGCAGAATTCTCGAGGTATATTCGAATGCAATTCGTAAAAGCTTCTGAATTCTGACTTCTGTATTCTGAATTCCTGGTTCTTTATAAAGCAAAAGATTTTCAATTCATCACTATCAAAGGATTCTAAATGGTTGTCGTACTAGAGCAGCATGCCACAGAACCTGACGTAGAACGCATCATCAAAGTGCTTCACGATTATGGGTTCGATGTTCATCGTTCAACGGGCATTAATCAGACTGTGCTTGGCGCGATCGGCGTAAAACCGGATTTCGATACGCGGCAGTTGGAACTTCTGCCGGGCGTGGCACACGTGTACCGCATCACCGACCCGTTCAAGCTGGCAAGCCGCTCATTCCATCCGGAGAACTCTGTTTTCGATATCAAAGGAGTGAAGATAGGGGGAAAGGAAGTTGTTATCATGGCGGGTCCGTGTTCGATCGAAAGTGAACAACAAATCTTCGCCATCGCGAAACATGTGGCAGCGCATGGAGCGAAATTTCTCCGTGGAGGAGGGTTCAAGCCGCGCACGTCTCCGTATTCATTCCAGGGAATGGGTGAAGAAGGGCTGAAGTTGATGCGGCGCGCAGCCGACGAATACGGATTGCTCGTCATTACCGAGGTGATGGACTCCAACCAGATCGGGCTTGTCGAGAACTATGCGGATGTTCTTCAAATCGGCGCACGTAACATGCAGAACTTTACTTTTCTGAAGGAACTCGGCAAATCGCAGAAGCCTGTGATGCTGAAACGCGGTTTGTCGGCGACGATTGAGGAATGGCTGATGTCGGCGGAGTATGTTCTTTCGGGAGGCAACAAGCAGGTGATCCTATGCGAACGCGGTATCCGTACGTTCGAAACTGCTACCCGCAACACAATGGATATCAGCGCAATACCGGTGATCCATGCGAAAAGCCATTTACCCGTCGTCGCGGATCCGTCGCACGGAATCGGCATTCGCGATAAAGTAACACCGATGGCCCGTGCTGCGGTGGCCGCCGGTGCTGACGCGATCATGGTTGAGGTCCACAACGATCCCGACCATGCTAAATCGGACGGAGCGCAGTCGCTCTTCCCCGAACAATTCGACGAATTAATGAGGCAAGTGCGTATTATTGCCGAGGCGATCGGCAGAAGCATAGCGTGAAGCAATTAATAATTATGAATTAAGAATTATGAATTGAGATTAACGGGGCTCATAATGTCTGCTTCTCACTGTTCACTTATTGCTGTTTACTGTTCACTGACTCATGTTCATTGTTGATTGATTATGAAGGTTGCTGTCATCGGGCTTGGCGTTATCGGGGGATCGCTGGGTCTTGCTATCAAGCAGAATAATCCGCACGCGACGATCGTTGGTTTTGATTCGCGCGGTGTGCTGCGCCGCGCCAGAAAGCGAAGAGTGATAGATATCTCGGCATTGTCGCTTCAAAGCGCCGTATCCGATGCGGAAATTGTTTTTTTGTGCACACCGGTTGAATCTATCCTGAAACTGCTTCCCGATGTCTCGCGCTTCATTCTCCCTCATACCATAGTTACTGACGTCGGAAGTGTGAAGGGCGTAGTTCAATCATGCGCGAAGAAATATTTTGCTTCACATGGTGTATTCATCGGCGGCCATCCGATGGCGGGCTCGGAAGGGAGCGGCATCGAGTACGCCGACGCTCTTCTTTTTCAGAATGCCGTCTATGTTCTATGTCCGCTCCCCGGAAGCGGCAAGAAAATTCAGCCGTTGGCAGCACTCCTGAAATCAATCGGCGCGAGAGTATTGACGATGGACGCGCGCGAACACGACCGTGTGGCGGCGGCAATCAGCCATCTGCCGCAGCTCATAGCGGTAAGTTTGATGGATAATGCGGCGCACAAGAACAAGAGCAACCCCGCGTTTCTCCAGCTCGCCGCAGGCGGATTCCGGGATATGACGCGGATCGCTTCCAGCCCGTTTTATGTGTGGAAGGATATCCTTTCCAATAATAGGGACGAAACGAGACGGGAGCTGCGTGAATTTGAGAAACTGCTGGGAGAAGTCCGCAAAGGACTGCACCAACGATCATTATCCGATGTCGGCAAGAAGTTTCTCCGCGCGAAATCGTTTCGCGATTCGATCCCGAAAAACACAAAAGGCTTTCTTCATTCCCTTCACGATCTTTTCGTGTGGGTCGACGACAAACCGGGAATGCTCGCAAAAATGACAGCGACGCTGTTCCGCTCCGGAATCAATATCAACGATATTGAGCTATTGAAAGTACGAGAAGGACAAGGGGGAACATTTCGCCTCTCTTTCGAGTCCTCGGAGGCAGCGAGTTTGGCGTCAAAATCGCTTCGCGCAAAAGGTTTTCACGTTGCAAAGTAATTGACAATGATACGGCAGCTCTTCTTTCTCAATAACGCTGCTCACTCGAATTGATATCAGAAATATTTTTTATGGAAAATGATCGTTATGGCGCATAGAATTTGCTTCATCGCTGTAGTAATTGTTATTTACTCCTCATTTGCATGGGGTTGGGGAGGACCGACACACAAGTTTATCAATATGCAGGCGATGAAGCATTTGCCCGCATCATGCCCCTTTTTTGCGAACAATGCGCAGTGGATCAGCGACCACGCAGCCGACGCCGACAATCGTAAGAGCAGCGACCCGACCGAAGCTCCCAAGCATTTCATCGATATTGAGGACTATCCCGAATTTGCGACTGGAACGCTATCTCACAACTATGATACGCTCGTGGCAAAACATGGCCAGTACTTCGTGACGAATACCGGTGTTGTTCCGTGGTCAATTATTTGGTCCCTGGATTCGCTGACGAATTGTCTCCGAAGAGGAGATTCGGCCGCAGCGCTGCAGTTCGCTGCCGATTTGGGGCATTATGTCGGCGATGCTCATCAACCTCTTCATGTTACGGCAAACTACGATGGAGCAGAGACCGGGAACAATGGGATTCACAGCCGGTATGAAACGACCATGTTAGACCCCCCATATTACGATTACCTGAGCCAGGTCGTCGTCGTCGCAAAATCGGTCCACTATATTCCAGTGCCGATCGATACGAATTTTGCATTTATCACGCACGGCAACAGCCTTGTCGATTCCATCATGAAAGCCGACAACTATGCAAAAGGAATAGATCCCTCATACAAAAGTTCCTATTATGTCGCGCTATGGGCGAAAACCGGATTGTTAACGCAGAACCAGATTCAGGATGCCACCGTCGACTTAGCGAATTTGTGGTTCACCGCAGCGGTTAACGCAGGCCTTGTTACCGATTCCTCAACTCTTATCTCAATGAGTGCTTCACCAAAGATCATTGCCTTTGGCAAAGTCCCTCTGGGGAGCTTCAAAGATACGACGGTAACGATAATAAATGACGGGGCTACTCTTCTTTCCATATCCAGCGTTGTGTCTTCGGGAAATTCTTTTTCAGTCCGGACAACTTCTGCAAGCCTTGTCCCCGGGCAATCACTTGTTGATACCTTGCGATATACTCCGGCGGTGCTTGGCCTCATAAACGGAAAGATTGTTTTCACCAGCAATGCATCATCGCCGGACACTATACAGGTTGGTGGGAGCGGATCTGGCAAAGGTGTGCTGCACCTGTTGACGCATTCCATTTCGTTCGGGAACGTCAAAATCGGACAATCGAAGGACACAACCGTCGCATTTACCAACAATGGAAACGACACGCTGAAGATAACCGGTGTTGCAGCCAGCTCCGCCGCGTTCAGCGCGAAACAATCCTCGCGGAGCCTTCTCCCCGGTCAATCATTCACCGATTCGCTCACTTTCTCGCCGTCGTCGATCGGGCCCGTTCATGCTTCGATTCTCATCGTGAGCAACTCTGACACCTCTCCGGACACGGTGCTGGTAGATGGGAGCGGTCAATCTGTTACCGGCGTCGAATTCTCGCAAACCGGGGTGCCGGATCAATTCGGCCTCAGCCAGAATTATCCTAATCCGTTTAATCCCTCGACGATGATTCGCTACGCGCTTCCATATCAAAGCACAGTTCGAATCAGAGTGTTCAATGTTCTGGGGGAGTTGATCACCGAACTGCTCAGCGGGGAGCAGGCGGCTGGATATCGCGAGGTACTATGGAACGCGACTGTTCCAAGCGGAGTCTATTTCTACCGGATCGAGGCGGTGTCCGTCGATAATCCTACCTTGAGGTTTACAGCTGTCAGGAAGATGCTCCTGCTGAAATGACCTTGCGACCGTTCAAGAATCTTGAAAAGTTAGGATGTTGGGTAAAGAAGCTTATCTTATTGAAGCAAGAGGGGGTTTTCACTTACTTCTAGTCAAGTAATAACGAAAGCTACGCTCCATTTTTTATTATTTCTGCCAACAGTTTTCGCTGTATCTTCGCATTGTTAAGAACGAAATTATTTGGATGGGTTCTTCGAAAACCCGGCCAAACGACCTGCGCAAAATCCTTATGAATCCATGAAATCCAATGCATTCATCTGCGATCTGAGTGTAATCAGAGAAAATCTGAGTAATCAACCTTGGCATACGTTTTGAGCAAAGCTATTCTTTGATCCACCCACATCTTTTTCACAATGGAGGTTTCATACTATGAGCGTCAGTCAGCTTGCTAAATCAATCGCTGAGTCTCCGACGTTGAAGTTGAACGAAGAGGCGAGAGTATTGCGGGAAAAAGGAGAAGCAGTGATTCACCTTGGTGCCGGTGAGCCGAAGAACAAGGCTCCGATCAACGCCATTCTTAGCGCCGCTGCTAAACTTAACGCAGCCGATATCAAGTACACCCCCACTGACGGCATTCCATCGCTTAAGAAGGCAGTGATCAGATACACCGAAGAGAACTACGATCGGGTTGTCGCACCGGAAAATGTCATCGTCTCTTCCGGGGCAAAACAATCGGTGTTCAACGTTCTCTATTCGATCGTCAACCCTCAGGATGAAGTCATCATACTCGCCCCGTACTGGGTCAGCTATCCTGATATGGTGAAAATGGTCTACGGCGTTCCGGTCATCGTCACTCCGGAAGACGGCGGATTCTATCCAAGAATGGAAGACGTTCGGAAGGCGGTCAGCTCTTACACAAAAGCAATCATCGTCAACAGCCCCAACAATCCCTCTGGAGTCGTCTACTCCGAGGAATTTATCTCGCAAATTGTCGAACTCTGCGAGGCAAAGGGGATTTATGTCATCATGGATGACATTTATCACAAACTGGTGTTTGACGGCAAGACCGTTCCCGTTTGCTACAAGTATACGAAGAAGGATATTGAATCGACGCACGTCATCGTTGTCAACGGTGTTTCGAAACTATACGGGATGACCGGTTTTAGAATAGGCTGGACGATCGCAAGCAGGGAGCTTGTCGGGATAATGTCGAACGTTCAAGGTCAGATCACATCCTGCACGTCGGTTCTGTTGCAGGCCGCGGCAGAAGGTGCAATGACAGGCCTGCAAAGTGTTGTCGAAAGCCTCCGAATGACTTTGGAAAATAATCGCAATATTATGATGCAGGAACTCCACTCTTTCACCGGAGTGAAATGTACAAAACCGAATGGAACATACTATTGCCTTCCGGATTTTCGCGCATACTACAATAAATCGGTGGATCTCTCACAGCTCCTTTTGAAAAAGGCCCTTGTCGTTACGGTGCCGGGAAAGGAATTCGGTATGGAGGGGCATCTGCGTCTCAGTTATGCAGGTTCGATCAAGGACATTACTGAAGGCGTTGCGCGCATCAAGTGGGCGCTCGATCCATCATCACCGAACGAAATTTATATTGGCGACCGAAAACTTGTGAGGGACTGGCTATGAACAACATCTTAGACATCAAAACTCCTGCTCAAAGCGAAGCTGCTGCATTGAAGAGCGATTATGGGCTCGCCAACCACGGGCTCGAAAATCTGCGGATGGCGTACTGGAACTTGCCGTCGGAAGCCTTGTACCAGGAGATCAGCTTTCGGCGCGAAGCCAAGATTTCCCATCTCGGTCCGATCGTTGCCAACACGGGAAAGCACACGGCTCGTTCTGCCAACGACAAATTCATCGTCAAAGAGCCGACGACCGAGAACCAAATCTGGTGGGGTCAATATAACCGCCCCTTCAGCACCGACAAATTCAACGACCTGTTCAACCGGATGCAGGGATTTTTACAGGGAAGGGACGTCTTTGTGCAGGATTGCTACGGCGGTGCCGACCCGAATTACCGAATGCCGATCCGAATCATCAGCGAGTATGCATGGCACGCACTGTTTGCGCGAAACATGTTTATTCTTCCCCAGACAAACGAAGAGGTACCGCCGGCATATCCCCGATTTTACCGTAATCGCCCTTCCCGGGTTTAAGGGCATACCTCAAATCGACGCGACGGCAACGAACACGTTTATTGCCCTCAATTTTGCGCAGCGGTTGTGCATCATCGGCAACACTGCGTACGCAGGCGAGATAAAGAAGTCTATCTTCACCATTCTCAATTACCTTTTGCCGCTGCAGGGCGTCATGGCAATGCACAGCTCGGCGAATATCGGCAAGGACGGTGATGCGGCGATATTCTTCGGCCTCTCCGGAACCGGAAAGACGACACTCTCTGCCGACCCGAAGAGAAGCCTTATCGGGGACGACGAGCATGGATGGAGCGACGATGGTGTGTTTAATTTCGAGGGAGGCTGTTACGCCAAAGTGATCCGGCTCTCGGCCTCGGCAGAACCGCAGATCTACGCGACGACGAAAATGTTCGGGACGATTCTCGAAAACGTCGTCTACGACCCGGTGACGCGGTTGATCGACCTCGATGATGAATCGATAACCGAAAACACGCGCGCGTCATATCCGCTCGATTATATTTCGAATGCCGTGCCCGAAAAAATGGGGGGACATCCGAAAAATATCATCCTGCTGACATGCGACGCCTCGGGCGTCATGCCGCCGATCGCGCGGCTCACACCGAACCAGGCGATGTACCAGTTTATTTCCGGATACACGTCGAAGATCGCCGGCACGGAAGTCGGACTTGGCAAAGAGCCGGAAATGACCTTTAGCACATGCTTCGGCGCACCGTTCATGGTGCATCACCCATCATTTTACGCGGACTTGTTGAAGCGGAAAATAATGAAGCATGGTGTCACGTGCTGGCTAGTCAACACGGGATGGATCGGTGGACCGTTCGGGATCGGGAAAAGGATCAGCATCGGACACACACGCGCGCTTCTCAATGCGGCGCTGACCGGCGAACTGCAGAAAGCAAAATTTTACAAAGACCCGATCTTTGGCTTTGAAGTTCCGACACACTGCGAAGGTGTTCCGGCCAATGTGCTTGACCCATCCGGCTCGTGGCCGAGCAAAGAGGACCATCTTGCGAAGTACAAACAGCTGGCGTCGCGCTTTATCGAGAACTTCAAAAAGTTTGAAGAGGGATGTCCGCGGGAAGTGATTGAGGCTGGACCAAAGATAAAGTAATATACGCTGTGAATTAAGGAAAACAGGAATCCCCGGGCCGATATGGCTCGGGGATTTTTTTTTGCCATCTCGTTTAACCATCTCGTTCCCAATCTCCGATTGGGAACGTAACTCGCCGCATGAAACGGAGTTGCACAGGTTTTGCGTTCCCAACGGGACGTTGGGAACTAGATAAGAGTACAAACAAAAATTATTCTTTTGGCTTTGAGGGGGTTGAAGGGGGTTCCGGTTTTGGCGTGATGGAGGATTTTTCCTCGGATGTCGGCGGGGCTTTCGGTTTTGACGTCTTTGGGGTCGATTTTGATTCTTTCGTGTCCGACTTGGAGTTTTTGTAATCCGTTTGGTAGAATCCGCTTCCCTTGAAAATCATTCCACCCCCCTTGCTGATAATCCGTACAAGGTTTTGGGTTTTGCAGACAGGACACAACACCAGCGGATCGGCGCTTATCGACTGAACTTCTTCGAATTCGTGTTTGCACTTCTTACATTTGTATTCGTAGGTTGGCATACTCTTTTTTCAATTCCCGTAAATTTTTCTAAACCCCCTGCGCAATCGTTCTGCCGCTTTCTCCAATTCCTCCATTGAACAAGCATACGATATCCGGACATGGTTTTTCGACCCGAACCCGCTTCCCGGCACGACAACGACCCGTTCCTCGTCCAGCAAGGACTGAGCAATATCGTCCCCCGTCTTAAGCGTTTTTCCATTAAACTTTTTTCCGACGTACCCGCTCACGTTCGGAAAAACATAAAACGCCCCTTTCGGTTTGACGCAGCTTATTCCTTTGATGGATGTTACAGCATCATAAATGAAATTCCGACGGCGCAGGAACTCAGCCGTCATGGTGTCGACCTCATCGTTCGAGCCGGTCAAGGCAGCGAGGGCCGCATGCTGCGAAATTGACGAGGCGTTGGACGTGATTTGGCTTTGCACTTTTTCAGCCGCGGCAACAATCTCTTTCTTTGCACCGAGATAGCCGATTCTCCACCCCGTCATGGAGAACGCTTTCGATACCCCGTTGACCGTGATGACGTGCTCCTGCACCGCCGGAATCGAGCCCATGCTGAAATGTTTTGTTCCGTCATAGATGACTTTTTCATAAATTTCATCGGAGATGACGTAGAGGTCGGCCTTCGCGGTAACTTTCGCAAGCTCTTCAATCTCTTCCTGCGAGTAAACGGTCCCCGTAGGGTTGGAAGGGGAGCAGAAGAGGAGCGCTTTCGTTTTTTTTGTGATGGCGCGTTTCAACTGTGCCGGCGTCATTTTGAAATCATTTTCCTCGGAGGTTGTAACGATCACGGGTACCGCGTCGACGAGCTTCACCATTTCAGGATACGTGACCCAGTACGGTGCGGGGATGATCACTTCGTCCCCCTTGTTGCAGATCGCCCTCACGGCATTATAGATGGAATGCTTGGCGCCGTTTGACACGAGAATTTGCGACGGATCGAATGAAATATTGTTATCGTGTTTGAATTTGTCGCAGATCGCCTTCCTCAGTTCCTGGATGCCGGCATTGATCGTATATCCCTGTAATTATTTTCGATGGCGGAGATCGCCGCCTTCTTGATATGGAATGGAGTGGGAAAGTCCGGCTCGCCGGCTGTCAACGTGACAACGTCCACGCCCTCTGCCTTTAGTTTCTTGGCGACAGCTGAAAGCGCCATCGTCATTGAAGGCTCTGCCTTTGCTACTTGTCTCGATAACGATTTCAATTCTCTGTGCAATATCCTTTCTTGTTGAGTTTGGGCTTCTGAGTATCGTTAAAAATGTTTCTCGCGCAAAGACGTAAATCGCAAATTTATTTTAAAACACAATCTTGGCGCCTTTGCGAGAGTCAATTTTCCAGATTTCTCAAATTAGAATTCCTTAACCTTTTTCTTCAGCTGTGCGTAAA
>CAWJKX010000009.1:0-53627 GCA_963843065.1 uncultured Bacteroidota bacterium | reverse complement strand
AAACTCCTCAACTTTGCTGACCGCCTTATTAGGAGGTAATGAGAAATAGTCAGCGAGCATTTTCTGATAGATCTCGTATTGGGTCAGCTTCTCTGTTTCCCCTTCGCCCGTCTCTTCTCCTTTGATCGCACCAACAGATGGTCTGTAAGATGTTATTATGGCGCACTTGGTTCCAAGCGTTTTGCTGAACATTTCATAGAGCTTGCATGCCTGGTAAATACTTCCAGAGACGACCATCGCATTGCCGCGACCGCTACTCAAACGATCCTTTGTTTCCATGTCGATGAGGGACATCATCAACTATCCTTTCGAGCCGTGACTTGCTGGAGAAGATTGTCTGCATCGTCCCCCAACGTTTCTTCAATTGAGCACGGGCAACGTCGTTAAGGCCCTTCGTCTTAGCCTCAAACCACTGGTCGATTTTCTTCTGGGAAGTAATTTCCTGGTCGATGTCACGGGCCTCATAGCGGAGATCGAGCACAACTTTGTCGGCAACTGCTTCGTCGTATTTGTATGTGTGGATGTAGCGTCCAAAGACTTCAAGGCTCATCTGCTTGTCTGTTTTCAGGAGCGGAGTACCTGTGAAGCCAATAAAGAGTGCATTCGGGAGTAGCGCCTTCATTGCTTTATGGAGAACTCCCGTTTGCGTCCGGTGACATTCATCTACAAATACGTAGATGTCACCTTTGGCAATGAAGTCTTGAGGAATCTCCCGATTTAACTCTTCAACGTAACTTTCGAAATCAGTCTCATCCCGTCCCACAAACTTGTGAATGAGCGAACAGAGCAGCCAAGGTTTCGCAACGTTCAGTTTTGCGAGAAGGTCTGCGCCGCTTGTTGTGCGGTAGATTTGTTCGTTCACACCGTTATAAACCTTCTCGATCTGCTCATCAAGTTCAGTCCGGTCAGTAATGACCAACACCCGTGCGTCTCTTACATGCTCACGGATCCACTTGGCGAGCCAAACCATGGTGAGACTCTTGCCACTCCCCTGCGTGTGCCAGATGATTCCTCCTTCACGACGACGAACAAAATCGTGAGCTGCCTGCACACCAAAATACTGGTTGTGGCGACAAAGCTTCTTAACACCGGCATCAAAGACGATGAAGTCGTGGATGATTTCCAGGAAACGATTCTTCTCACAGAGCTGGCTGAGATTGCGGTGGAGAGGGTTCTCGACTTCGCTTGGTTCTTTCCACGTAAGATAGTATTTCTCGGGAGTTTCGATGGTGGCGTAGCGGAGACCTTGAGTGTCATTCCCCGCCATGACAATCTGCATCGTGGTGAAGAAGGGCTTAATGAAGAGACTCTTTTGGTTATCCAGATTCTGTCGGATGCCTTCGCTGACTGAGACGGTCGAGCGCTTCAGTTCAAGCACAGCCAGCGCAATGCCGTTCACATAAAGGACAATATCGGGGCGTTTGGTGTTTTCACCGAGAATGGTGACTTCTTCCGCAATTCCAAACTGATTTCGTTCGGGATGTTTCCAATCGATGAGCCAGAAGTTTTCGGCATTCTCGCCAGCATCCATTCTCACCTTCACACCGTAACGGAGCAACACGTAGACATCTTTGTTGATGTCGTAAAGGCTGCGACTCTGGTCCCCGGCAATCTTGTTGAACTCGTAGAGCGCTTTGTTGATCTGGTCCTCTGTGTATCCCTGCTTCTCCTTCAGGAAAGTCCGGAGAAGTGTCTCTTCAACGTTACGATTGTCGAGATGCTCGTGCCGGTCGCCGAGGTAGTCGTACCCAAGCTTTTTAGTGAAGAGCTTGATTACCTGGTTCTGCGTCTTGCGTTCTTTTTGTCCAACGGTGCTCATTGTTCGCTTGGTTCTACAAGCCGGATTCTCCCAGTGAGTAGTTCCTGCATTATGCCTTGCTTCAAGGCTATTGTCTTCTTTCTCTTCTCCTCAAATGTTTCAATTTCGAGATCCATATCATAGAGCACCTCACCTATTGCAGTCTGTTCTTGAACCGTGGGGGGAACAAGAACTGTCAACTGACGAAATCGTGCCTGAGTTATCACATATCGGATTCCACTTCCTTCACAAAGCCTTTCAGCTTGTTCTAAGAAATAACGTGACTTGAATGCATAGGCACGATACCCAAGGTCCCAATCTTCAGCAAGGCGGAGCCGAACCACATGATAGCTGTAAGCAGCGTCAGGAATGTCTTCCATCGCAACAGCTGAAATACCAATATCGTTTGGCACTTCCGAAGATGGTGTGAAGAATATATCGCCTTTCTTTACTGAGCAGCGAGTTGCCTGTTCGGCAGGAGCACTTACAGTGTGGTTTAGGTCTTTTGAATAGATGAAGTTCCTTCTATACACGTCCAGATAGTTCACAAGCCTGACGAGAATTTCACCAGGATGGATCTTTTTGTCCACCCCGGCACCAGAAATATCACCGATCTGGCAAAGGGTTCTAAGTCTCCACTCTCCACTAAACCCCGGCAGACGTCGCTTGCCGGTGAGCAACTCCTGCATGGCGGCCTGCTTGAGGTCTCGTTTTTTGGCGATGAGGCGATCCAGTGAATTGATTAGCGCATCGACATCACTAAGGGAGGTGGCGATTGCACTTTGTTCAACGACTGTCGGTGGAACAACGATGGGACACTTTTTAAAAACATTAATAAGAAGATGAGTTTGTTGGACACCGTCATCGAATTGGAGGAAATAAGGATTGCGATTGAGAAGATAAAACAAGTAACCGGGAACATCCTTCTTTGATGTAAAAGAACAAACTCGTTGATTGATAGCATATCGATCACTCGCGTCGACAAGAAAGCATTTGGCTAACGCTTTTCCATTTGGCAAATCGCTCATCACCATCAGGATGCTCCCCCGGTTTGCTGGACAAAAGTTCCTATTAGTGTACTCCGCACCCTCCCCTCGGTGGAGATGAATTTGGAATTCACAACTATGTATTGTCCGTGATCGACGATAAACCGCTCGTGCGCCTTTCCGTTTGTAATGTTCACAACCTCAGGAAGCAACTTCACAGTCCAATCTTCCGGGATTTTTCCGGCTTCGGTCAGTTTGAAACCTCTCTCTGTATTTCGAGTTGCGTAATCGACCAAGATCATTCGTTATTAGTTAAAAGGATCTCGACCAAAGGGCGGAGTGTCTTGTATCCATTCTCTATAAGAAACTGATCCCTTTCGTCTTGAGGGTTCTTCGCTCCGTGGAAGAGATTGTTACGTATAGAATACCAAAACTCCACCATATTCTCCCAATCCTTTAAGTCATGAATAACTCCCATTGATTTGTCCTTCTCGCCCTTTGTTTTCGACTTATGTGATTCATGAGCACAATTCCACCATCTAATCTCTTGAACTTCCTCGCCACTCTGGCTCACGTTGCCGAGACGAGATCTATCTAACTCTACCTTCACCTTTGCCCAACAACGCTTGAGGTTCTGTCTTGATTCAATTTCTTGAAAATACAAATCTCTCGTTCGACTATCTTGTTTCAGTTTTTGAATAGCTGATCGATCAGATGATACTTCTGTAAACTTTTTTCTTTTCAAACACGCAACAAAGGCTAAATACTCAAATACGAATTTTGAAAAATAATCTTCGTCTGCGGCCTTTGTGTGCCAATTTTTAATGAGCTTATTATAGTTCATCTCACTACCATTTAAACCCCATTTTCTTAAGATGCCCATCAACTCGCGCAGATAGAGTCTCCGTCTCGTCTGTAAGCTTGGGAAGTGGAGCTAAATAACGCTCGGCGAGTAGTGTGATTCTGCCTGCCAGCGCATACGACACTCGGTCAAGCTCAGACTGCACATCAACCGCAAGTTTGGCGAGCCACTTGTCATCCACCACAAGTATCTTTATCTCATCAACGGAGAGAGCGCCGTATTTCGAAACTACTTTTAGATTGAGAGCCCTTTGCGCCTCCTTCAATTTTCTGTTTGCATCGGCTTCCTGCTCTGTGAGGGCTTCATAGTCTCTGAGAACTGTCAACTCATCATCCTCAGCGGCTCCATTTGAAGTCTTTGGAACATACTTAGCCTTGGATTGTGCTGCCTCCTTCGCTGTTTGTTCAAATTCCTTCATCCGTTCTGTCAGCAATGTCCTGCTCACTTTACCTTTCTCGTCAACAACTTCCTGAAACAATCCGTCTTCACCTGTATGTTCCTCACGCATTTCTTCTATCTGCCGAGCGAGTTCTTCGGTGTCAGCTTCCAGCATCTCAATCGCCTCCTTCTCGATGGTAAAGTAACGTGCAATCAACAACGGAGGGGGAATCAAATCGGCTCTGTATTTCTTTTTGCCAACAACAATATCTGGCTTCTCCCTGTTCTTTTTCTCTTTGTCTTCAATGAGCAACTGGAGCTCGCTGGCTTCCTTCCATCCATCAGCCACAATCATGTAGACATCGTCCTGCATTGTGTCCGACCAGTAGGTCATCAAATGTTGAAAGATGTCGTACATATCAATCAGCGGGGCATCGACAAATGATTGCAGGATCCCCTCGGAGATCAGATCGACAAACTTTTTCGGTTTGTCACCCTTCTTTATTTCCTTGAGTCGTTCGGTGTTGTTGGCTTTCCATTCCCCAAACCGTTTCTCAACAGATTGTGAGAAAGCGACGAACTCAGGGTGATCGAAGATCGTGGGTTTGATTTGCTCTGTATCGATCTTTAGTTGACTGTATCCCTCCCGATCACCACACGCAAACAATTCCGTTCTGAGACCCGGGCAGATTTTCCAGTAGGCTTCGAAATCATCGACGTCCCGATTAGGGATGCCGCCTCTGAGATGCGCCTCAATGTCCTGCAAATCCTCCGGCTCCGAACTGTTAATGTAACGAGGAATGTTTAAGTTGTAGTCATTCTTTGGATCGGCGATCTCGGAGAGCGGCACCATTCGGGAGTACTTATCAATATTAGCCTGCTTTGTAAAAACGTCCACGATCTTGTGAATGTCCTGATGACGGAGACGGTTTTTATTGCCATCCTTCATGAAGCCCTTGCTTGCGTCAATCATGAATATACCTTTACGAGCCGGAGCATTCTCTTTGTCGAGCACGATGATGCAAGCAGGAATGCCTGTCCCATAGAACAGATTCGGAGGTAAGCCAATGATACCCTTGATGTACCCTTTGCGGATAATGTTACGTCGAATATCTGCCTCAGCGTTTCCTCGGAACAGCACGCCGTGTGGAAGAATGATCGCACCCTTGGCGGTACTCTTCATCGACTTGAGAAAATGTAGCAAATAGGCGTAGTCACCGTTCTTCTTAGGCGGAACACCATCGACAAAGCGTTCATATTCATCTTCATCAGGTAGGATACCGCTGCCCCAAGTCTTGTCCGAAAATGGAGGATTGGCTACAACGAAGTCGAAAGCTTTTAGTCGACCGTCTTTCTCCTTATAGTGCGGCGCCGAAAGAGTGTTGGCCGGCCAGATCTCCGCTGTCGGGAAATCGTGGAGTATCATGTTCATTCGGGCGAGGCCAGCCGTGGGGGTGTCCTTTTCCTGACCGTAAATGGTAATGCCGTTAGGCGATTCATCGGCAGCTTTGATCAGGAGTGAACCAGATCCGCATGTAGGATCGTAAATCGTTTGGCTCTGATTCTTTGCCTGACTGACACCAATGAGCTTCGCCATGATGCGGGAAACCTCGGCGGGTGTGTAGAACTGTCCTTTGCTTTTGCCCGACTCAGTTGCAAAGTGTCGCATCAAGTACTCGTATGCGTCGCCAAGTATGTCATCTCCGTCGGCACGGTTCTTACTAAAGTCAAGCCCCCTATTCTCGAAAATGGCAACGAGGTTAGTCAGCCTGTCCACCATCTCTTTGCCGCTACCAAGTTTTGCAGGATCGTTGAAGTCTGCGAGGTCGATCACTCCCCTAAGGTTGTTAGCAGCTGCGAGTTTGCCAATAATCTTGTTAATCTTGTCACCGATTTCTTTGTCGCCTTTCGCCGTAACCATGTCCTTGAAGCTCCCGCCTTTGGGAACCTCAATCAGCGCATCAGGCTGTCCGGCGTACTTGTCAGAAACATACTTGACGAACAAAAGGACGAGGACGTAATCTTTGTATTGCGAGGCGTCCATACCGCCACGGAGTTCATCACAGCTTGCCCAGAGGGAGGAATAAAGTTCAGATTTCTTAATGGCCATTACGTTGTTTTCCGATTATTCAGGTCGTATCGAATTAGAATTCCCTTTAATTGGCATCTCTGATCGAATTTCATTCGCCTGTTAAAACATTAAGGAAAACGATATGTAACAAATATCCAAAAAATTGAACATATCTCCAACGATATGTCATCTCGTGTTACACTTGCTCAATTAGCCGCCAAGTGAAGCATGATTGGAGCGTTTCAGTGGCAAAAGTTTCAATGCTATTTTCGGTTATTCTGTCCATGTCATGTTTTTAGAATATCGAACAGCTTTCTATTGATGTACAACTTCTCTTTTCCAACTTTTTCACTTTTGAACACTCCAACCCGTTCCAACTCTGACAGATAGACTCCGGCGGTTTTCTTCTTCACCAAATTCGCATCTTCCAAAAACTTCCGTTTGCAATACGGCTGACGGAATATAATTTCGACCAATTCTTTTGAGTAAATATCCGGTAACTTCTTTTTGATATATTCTTCCGTTTCTTTTCGGAGCGCAATAATCGCGTCGATTTTATTTTGCGTATACAATGCCGTTTGTTCTACACCATCCAAAACGTATAGGATCCAATCTTTCCAATCATTCTTTTCGGTGATACTTCGCAATGCTGTATAATATTTTGCCTTGTGGTCGATGATATATTTGCTCAAATAGAGGATAGGAAATTCTAAAAGATTGTTCTTTACAAGGTATAATATATTCAGTATGCGTCCCGTTCTCCCGTTCCCGTCGGTAAACGGATGGATTGCCTCGAATTGGTAATGTGCCACCGCCATTTTAATAAGTGGATCTACACCGTCATCATCCAGGTTGATGTACTCTTCCAGATTCTTCAGTTTGGTTCTGATAACATCTTCACCTTCCGGCGGCGTATAGATCACTTCTCCGGTTTTATGATTGATAATTTTTGTTCCCGGAGTTTTTCTTATTCCTGCATCGGTCTCTCTTATGAGGTTGCAGAGCGAAACAATGAGGTTCGTTGTAAGCAGTCCATGTTTCTTTACCCATTGATATCCCTCCCATAATGCCTCCTGGTAGTGGAGCACTTCCTTCGTACCCGGGTCCGTACTTTTTCTTTCGGATGCGAATGCCTGATACAGTTCGTCGTTAGTGGTGATGATGTTCTCGATCTCGGAGCTGAGTTTTGCTTCCTGCAATACGATGGAGTTGATGAGAATGGATTGGTTCGGTAATTGTTTACCCGAACCGACGAGCTTCGCAAGGGCTTTGTTTGCCGTTATCGCCTTCTTGAGAATTTCTTTAGTCTCTATTTCTCCCTTCGGAGGGAGGAATGGCAGATCGTTATATGGAAGCTTCTTATTATGTGGCATTTTTCGACGAGGGCTTTGAATGACCTTATGTTTTTAACGAGGGCAATATACACAAAAAAATGCCCTCGTTGCAACTACGGGGGCATTGGATGGTCTTATCTGTGAGCATACTTCCAGTCTGATGATTGGAGTGTCTTTCAATAAGGCCCGGATCAGCTCCCTTGTTGGAAGAACGCTGTGCTTGAATCCATCCTTTCGTAAATGACTTAACGGCAATCACGGTTTTGGCGTTCACATAATGATGGCGGATGAATATTCCAAACACAGATTCACAAGGGACTTGTCTATTTTCCGACGTTCAGCATAGCCGAACATTCTTCCCATAGTGATTCGGTTGGAAAAAATGATATTTTCAAAAATCCTTTTATACTCCGCTCCGTCCATCAAGAATAGGCGATCCTTTTCCAAAAAAAGATCGACAAGAATCTTTTCTATCGTAGCATAATGACCCTCAAGCGGCTCTTTTGTCACTAATGGGCGGAGAATTATTCTTCGATTTGCCCCTACGACATATTTCTCAACGTCCGCCTGTTTTGGATTAGAATAAACTGCGTTATTCCTGCTTTGCAGGAACTCGCCAACAGAGCTGATAGCATCGGTTTCCGTGTGCAGGATTGCCGTAATACGATTCATCAAATGATGGGCGAAAGGCCGCAACTGCTTATTCCCTCAGAACGAAGTACATCAGAATAACTGGAATGCAGGAACTGCAGCCGACAAGCATCTCAGATGAACCATCACTCCTGAATGGACGAAATAATTCTATTTTCTCCGCTCTTTAAATTCCTCCTGCTCCTATCCGGCATAACAGCAATTGCTTCGATACCGAAAGGTACATATTACGGTGAGGTGAAACTTCCGATTCTCCTGGTTCCATTTTACGATGATTCTTCCTCGGGGACTGTTGAACTCAGCAAAAGCATTTTGGAGATTCCCAGGCTCCGGTGCGATAAAAACTTTGCGCCATCCGACGCTTCCCTGTTGTTGACGAATCCCAGCAACGTAGGCATAATGCCATTCGCTTAGTTGGCCCAACATGAAGTGGTTCATGCTGTTGCCCGTCCCTTGTTTCGCTCCCCAGCTTTCCGGCAGCGTCGTCAATCCCTGGTGAACCATGTAGCCGTAACTTCCCTGGTCTTCACGACTGTAAATTTTGTGAAGAATTTCTCCTCGTCCGTTTTCGGCAAGGGCCCGAATCAAAAAAATGTGGAGCACTTCGCCAGTCGTCTGCTGCCATCCTCTCTTTGCAAGGTCGTCAACGATTGATTGTATTGCTTCATCGCGTTCATCCTCCGGAAGAAGACCGATGCATACCGCTGTTGCATTGCCCGCCTGACACGAACCATTATTTTTGACCTGATGTATCCTCGGATCATAAAAATGTTTTTGAAAATCCGATTTTATTTGCCGGAAGAGACTATCATAATATTCGCAGTCGGACTGACGATGGAGTACTTCAGCTGCGCGTGAAATTGTTTGAGCCCCTAAAGCCCAAACGGCTGTCGCGGAAACCTCCGGAGGAGTCCATTGCGCCGGACCGTCTCCTTTTCCATGCCCATAATCGTACCAATCCCCCAGATTGCTCGTGATGATTCCATCCTTTGCCTGGCGGGAAAGGTAATCGACATATCGCTTCATGCTTTCAAAGGAAACGGCAAGGGTTGCGGTGTCGCCGTACCATTCATAGAGATGCCACGGAACAAGCACGCCGGCTATTCCCCACTCCGGAGCTTCGTTCCAGAATCCATGCGGCGGGATGCCCACCAGATAGTTCGGACAATTCGTCGGAATGTGTCCGTCAGGAAGCTGAGTGTCTCGGACGTCCTGCAGAATTTTGCGATACCAATCGTGCACATCAAAGCGATAACTGATTGCGCGAATCATGTGCCAGTTCTGTTCCTGCCATCCGTTTTTTTCGCGGTGAGGACAGTCGGTCGCCACATAGCTCATGTTAGAACGGATGGACCAATCGATGAGATGTTCTACCCCATTCTGTAATTCGCTCGAACAACTGAACGAACCGACAAGCCGATTCGCCCCCCGCACGTGGACGAGCTCAAGCTTTTGAATGACCGGAAGACCGTCTGGATTAGGGGAACCTGCGGGAACCGCTCCCGCTACTCCGACATACCGGCATCCCACATAACAGAAAAGAATTTCGTGCGACTCACTTGCTGTGCCGCATAGAGTATAATCATGCCAGATATCTTTATTCGTCCCCCACGTGTAAGTGAATTGAACGCGTCCTGTTGAATCGACATACTCACATGGCTTGAATCGGATACGACTTCCTGATTTTCCTGATACGGTGAATCGAAGAAGCGCAGAACAATTTTGCGGGAAGAAATAAGTATACTCGCCGTCTCCAACGTTTCTAATCTCTACCGGATGAAATATCTCGAATTCTTTTATCGGCGGACAAATAAGCGGCAGGAGACTCGCACCGGGGGCCGGTACAACAGAAACATTGTGCCAAGAATGATCGTCGAACCCGGCACGGTCCCAGCCGTCGGGACTCTTTCGCGCATCATAGTCTTCTCCTCCATAAATATGCGAAAAGGTCAACGGGCCGTACGTCCACTTCCAAAGGGAATCGCTGACAACGACGGTATCTATTCCTGAAGCAAGCTGGAAATGCGCTTCGAGCCAAAAGAAGATACGGATGACCGTTTGAAAAGTCGGGCATTGCATCGGTCTTTGAATACCGCTTCAGGTCGTTTGCCGGACCGACTCGCCAAAATGAATTTCCGAGCAACACGCCGAAAGCATTATTCCCTTTGTTGGCATGGCCGGTAATGTCAAAATCCTGCGTATAAATAGACTTATTGTATTCCGACCAGGCTTGATTAATCACCGATGTTCCGACTTGCACGCCATTCAACCTTAGCTGGTAATGACCGAGGCCAACAACCCGGACTGTGCTTTTCAACGGCTTCGATGAGAGATGAAATTTCAATCTTAAAATCGGACATGGATTTTTGTCGGCATCTGTGGAGTCAATCTGTGGCGCAATCCACTGAGTACGAGGGGAACTGTTCTCAAGCGATCCTGAGACAAGGTGTAGGTCAAAGGATGGATATAAAAATAAAAAGGTGGTTATCAGAAAAGCTATTCGTAAGTGATTCACGACATGAACCTTTCATATTCGTTTAAATCTATATTGGTCATACTAGGTTTTAATCAGGAAACGAATCGGGAGAATGTAGAGAAAAGAGGGGCGAATTACAAGGATGAAGGAGAAAAGATGTTTTCAGAAAAGAGGGTTTCTTTCTTAGAAAGAATTAATATTTCCATTTTCTCGATCATCAGAGGGAGATTTCTCCCGTGAGATCAGTCAATAACCTATTTATGCCAGGAGGCCGTTGAATAGCCAATGCACAATCCTATCGAACTCCAACAACAAGCACCATCATTTCCCCTTTCATCACTCCCGCTCCATCGATCTGTCGAGCAACCGGAAGAAACACATGATGTGATTCTGGATCAAGGGCAAGCGTCTTTGCTCCTGGAGAAGTCTGGAGTTTGCCGACTTTGGTAAATGTTGACGGTCCTTCTTCATGTATGAGATCGAGGGAGCCATCTTTGTTTGAAACGTAGATCAGCCCGGACGCGTCGTCGAACGATATCCCATCTACTCCCTGGCCGATCGGAATGTTTGCCAAAATCTTGCCATCACCCGCACTGCACGCAACGAACACCTGGTTCCGCCCGCCGATAAAAAGGATGCGGTGTGCTCGGTCCATCGAAATTCCAGTCGGCGTTTGTGCCGGAGCGAGCGGCCATCGCGAGCGAA
The DNA here is from genome assembly GCA_963843065.1 of uncultured Bacteroidota bacterium. Taxonomy (GTDB): domain Bacteria; phylum Bacteroidota; class Ignavibacteria; order UBA10030; family UBA8401; genus JAGVPT01. The sequence goes on along the minus strand of CAWJKX010000009.1, from coordinate 42,366 downwards.
TGGTGAGCGCCGCTGCATCGAACCGGACGACTTCGTTCGTGCTCTCAATATTTACGTAAATATCACCTTTACCGTCCGCCACAGCTGCTTCCGGCCCGCCGCCGAGTGCCAGTGTGCCAACTACTTTCATCGTTGCGGCGTCAATAGCAGTACAGTTTTCACTTCCGCCGTTGAAGGTGAAGACACGCTTCGTGACCGGTTCGTAAAGGATGCCGTCGGGTTTCGTTCCTTGCACATCAACGGTTCCGATGACAGCCAGCGTCGAGAGGTCGAAGACTGTCGCAGTGTTATCTTTGCCATTGCTTGTGAAGCCCCGCCCGAGTTCCTGAACGAGAGCAATTCCATGAACGCCCGGCGTATTTGCAATAGTCCCGGCATGGACTTTCATTTCGTATTGAACAACCTCGACGCGTGTGCTGTGAGAAATGTACAGCCTGTGCGACGCCGGATCACAGGTGATGTAATCCATCCCCCCGGTACCGCCGACGGCAATCGTGTCAAGAACGACGGGGAGAGCCGGTTGAGCGAAAACGAATTGGACTGCACTGCAGCAAAACAAAATAATATTCAACAAGTGTTTGAGTGTGCAATACATGGGTATTCCTTATTGTGTCAGTGTATAGGTGTCGATCACATTAAGATTGTGTCCCGGCCGTGCGTCGACGGTTTTCAGCTCCGCTTTATTCCCTTCAATTGTCAGAAAAGTGATGCACGGAAATGATTTCTCAGAAGGAGTGAACGCAGTTTTCGTCGTGTTTGGTGCAGGGTCTTTGAAACTCGCACCGCCGGTCCCGTTGATGACATGGACAATTCCATCCTTCTCGTCTAGGGATCCATCGGGACGGAGCGGCTTGGTCCTAAGATAGATATGCGCATGTCCGTTGAAGATAAACTTGCAGTGGTGTTTGTAGAGACTCTCGACCCATGGCATGCACGTTTCGGCGTAGCTTTCCTTGTATGAGAGGTCGCCGTACGTCGGATTGTGCCAGACGGCGATGATCCAATCATTTTTCGGAATCGTGGAAAGAAGACTATCGAGCCAAAGTTGCATGACGTCTTTGTTCGTTGCGTAGCCGTCGCAAAAAATAACATCGACGTTCGAAACATGATGACTGTAAAAATGAGTAGTGCCGTCCGCTGAATTTATCGGCAACACCCCTGCTGTATGTTTATCGAAGTTGTCTCTTCCCGAGCTGTCCTTGAATTCATGATTGCTCGTGCACATATAGAATTTCCCGCGCACAAAAATGCTGTCGATTCCTGAATAATGAAGAGACCTTTGCCATGCTGCATCGCTTCCGTCATGCGTAAAATCTCCGGTGTGAATTTGGAAATCCCAATCAGTCAAATGATAGAGCAGGATATGGGCGATATCAGAGCAGGCATTGTCCATATTTTCGCGAGAGTCGCCCCAGAGAGCGATCGTGACTTTTGGCTGTGCGAGAAGCCTGGGCTGAGATGAAGTGCAGGTGAAGGAAAAAAACGCGAACAGTACAAATGTGCTAAGTTTGACCTTCCATCTCATGGTAGCTCCGATATGATGTGTGAAATTGAATTTGATAGCCTGCATCCTGGATAGCATCGCCGCTTTTCTGGGCAGCTATTTTCTTATTGTCGCCTGGTGGAGGAGCGTGTTGTTCTCATCAATCATTCTAAAACTCAGCGAATCATGGTATGCTGCGATGGACAGAAAACCGAAAGAGCCCTTTCCGAACACCACATCGCTGCGCTCGTTCACCTCCCGATGCTCTGCTCCACCACCGCAGACAAAGAAATCCATGGCACCATGCGAGAGATGCTGCATCACATGATCATGTCCGCAAATATACACAGGAACATGATGACGTGCGAGTATGGGCAGCACGTCGGAAATCAATTCGGGAGTATCACCATGTTTCGGGGCCGCCGAATAAATCGGATGATGCCCTACAACAATCACCCATCGGTCGTTTGATGCGGACAGGAGAGAATCGAGCCAGCGTGTCTGCCTGGCTACATCCTGCCCCTTGACATGGTATTGTTCATCCTGCTGCTGATATTCTTTGATGAACGGAGGCGTGTCTAAATGAATAATGAGTATATTCGTCGAATCGTCAATCTTCGCTTGCTGTGCATAGTAGCGGGTGTAGAATTTCCAACGTTTCGAATATTGGGAATATTCAAGCTCGGCATCGGCACTCCCGCGGTAGTCATGGTCGCCCAATGTCGGATACCACGGCACCTGCAACGATGCATCGGCATAAATGTCCTCGAATTCCGTTTTCCACCGCACATCGGTTGCACTTGCGATTCCATCGCCGTGGTAATTGTCTCCCACAGTGACGACAAATTGGATTTTATTTTTTTTGGCTTCATTTGCCATCGCAGCAGAAACTGCCTTCTGGTTCTCTGACGCAAATCCTCCCCAGTCGCCAAGAATCAGAAAACGGGCCGAGAATGAATCAATCTTCTGCTGGGCGGTAAGCGGGGCGGCGGCCCCAAAAGCTAGTAAGGCAACAACAATAAAGGAATAGAACTTTGATCTCACAATAATGGTATCTCCATGCGATTAGTAAAACTCGATGCAACCCTATGAAGGATTGCATCGAGTGATGATTTGTCCTGTTGACCAGAGAATTATTTCAGCAAAAGCATTTTCTTGACGAAATTCTGGCCCGACGCGCTCAGACGATAGAAGTATATGCCGCTTGCAAGATTTTGCGCGTTAAACTGAGCTTGGTGCGCTCCGGCGGTTTGATACCCATCAAAGAGCGTTGCGACTTCTCTTCCCAGGATGTCATAGACTTTAAGAGTTGCGCGGCTGTCGGCCGGCAGCTGATACGTGATCATCGTCGACGGATTGAAAGGATTCGGATAATTTTGGTCCAGGGCAAAGGTCGCTGGAAGCGCGTTGGCCTGAGTCTTCACTTTTGTCGAGACGTACATGCCGAGGGCGCCCATATTGGGATCGCCAGGCAGGCTGGCGGGAAAATATGGATTGACCCATGCTGCCGGAGGCGTAAACCCGTGACCCACTGCCGGTGATGAAGGAAGCAGATGATAGTCGTTGGCGCCGTCCAGACTAAACCAGTCTGTGGTAAGGTACGCATTGTAGCTGGCGAAGAGTGCACTGGCCTGAACATCGATAATGTCATGCGGCGCCCGTCTGGTCACACCGTCCGATGGAAAATACCGTGCCGCTCCTCCTAAACTGTCGATAGAATAGAAGAAGAGGTTGTTGTCGTAAACGGTTCGCACGGTGTCGGCTTTCGTCGTGATCTCGAGTTCCTGATACATATCGCCCATGATGTTGTTGTAGATCTGTCCACGGGCACTCTTATCCACAAGAATCGCATATCCCAATTCACCGACCCGGCGCCATCCTCCTGCGACGATCGTGTTGTTATGGATACACATATTGGTCAGCCGAGGCAACGTCACATCGGCATTGATCTTGATCCCGTTTCCGCCCGATCCCCAGATCACATTATAGGCGATCTCGCCGATCGTGCCGGATTTGATGTTGATGTTGTCGCCGTCCGGTGCTCCGCACCACTTCAGCGTATTGCGAAGAATGCTGGCACTCCCGCCATGGATGCCGATGCAATCGTCGACAGTTCCAATCACGGTATTGTCTGTGAACACTGTTGTCGTCGTGTTTGCAAAATTGGAGTAGATATCTATTGTCCGATACGCATGACCGGCAGGGTTGCTTCCGCCTGCCCAGAGTATCGTCGTCCATCTCATTTCAAAATAATTACACGAATCACCGTAGATGCCGCCCCATTGCCCGGGACCCGTCCTGTGCGCCACCGGAACCGTGATGAGGTTCGGGTTGGCTTTCGTCCCGTCGCAGATCATCGCTCCAAGTACATGAATCCACCCTAACGGGTTTGCCATGATCAGCGTGTCTCCGGAACTCACTATCAACGTGTCCCCTGCATTGATAGAGATACTGTCCTTCACAACATACGTGTGGTTCGGGAGCAACGTTCCGCTTACAGCGCCAGAGAGGCTGTCTGTCTTTAAAGTTCCCGAAGTTCTATAGACACCGAGGGCGCCCATATTGGGATCGCCAGGCAGGCTGGCGGGAAAATATGGATTGACCCATGCTGCCGGAGGCGTAAACCCGTGACCCACTGCCGGTGATGAAGGAAGCAGATGATAGTCGTTGGCGCCGTCCAGACTAAACCAGTCTGTGGTAAGGTACGCATTGTAGCTGGCGAAGAGTGCACTGGCCTGAACATCGATAATGTCATGCGGCGCCCGTCTGGTCACACCGTCCGATGGAAAATACCGTGCCGCTCCTCCTAAACTGTCGATAGAATAGAAGAAGAGGTTGTTGTCGTAAACGGTTCGCACGGTGTCGGCTTTCGTCGTGATCTCGAGTTCCTGATACATATCGCCCATGATGTTGTTGTAGATCTGTCCACGGGCACTCTTATCCACAAGAATCGCATATCCCAATTCACCGACCCGGCGCCATCCTCCTGCGACGATCGTGTTGTTATGGATACACATATTGGTCAGCCGAGGCAACGTCACATCGGCATTGATCTTGATCCCGTTTCCGCCCGATCCCCAGATCACATTATAGGCGATCTCGCCGATCGTGCCGGATTTGATGTTGATGTTGTCGCCGTCCGGTGCTCCGCACCACTTCAGCGTATTGCGAAGAATGCTGGCACTCCCGCCATGGATGCCGATGCAATCGTCGACAGTTCCAATCACGGTATTGTCTGTGAACACTGTTGTCGTCGTGTTTGCAAAATTGGAGTAGATATCTATTGTCCGATACGCATGACCGGCAGGGTTGCTTCCGCCTGCCCAGAGTATCGTCGTCCATCTCATTTCAAAATAATTACACGAATCACCGTAGATGCCGCCCCATTGCCCGGGACCCGTCCTGTGCGCCACCGGAACCGTGATGAGGTTCGGGTTGGCTTTCGTCCCGTCGCAGATCATCGCTCCAAGTACATGAATCCACCCTAACGGGTTTGCCATGATCAGCGTGTCTCCGGAACTGATCGTCAGTGTGTCTCCCGCGTTGATAGAGATACTATCTGCGATCACATAGGTATGATTCGGAAGGGTCGTTCCCTTGACGGCTCCCGAAAGAATTGAATGCAGCTGTGCCTGTGAATAAGCAGAAACTGCGATCAGAAGAAGCAGCATCGCTGTAAGTTTCTTGAACATATTTTCTCCTTGTCGTTGTTGTGGATGATTTGGATAGTCTAACGTTCTATTTCTATGAGATTACAATCTGTAACTAATACCTATCGTCCCGCGCATTTTGTTCAAGTCCCGCTCAATAGTAATCGGCGTGTGCTGGATATATTGACCGGACAGAACCTGAGTAACGGCTTGAGAGTTCGTAATATTAATCAGCTTCACACTCAGCCTCAGATTTGAGAGCAACTTCTGATCTGCCGAAAAATCAAGCTGGCCGACTCCGTCCTGATAGGTGTCATATCCATCCAGCCTGCTGACAGCGATAAGGCTTTTTCCCGTGTAGTTATATGAGAGGTTCGCCGATGTACCCCACGGCTCACTCGCATAAGAAAGAATTGCGTTGACAATTTGGGGAGATTGCGATTGCAACGGCCGTTTCTGCTGATAGTATGATTGGACAAGATCGCCGTAGATGTCTTCGGATGTGACTTGCTTCGTGCTGGTAATTTGTGAGAAGACATAACTGTAGTTCGCGGAAAAACCAAGCCCGCCAAAATGTTTTGCAACCACGGCCTCGAAGCCGTACACCGTCGCCGGATCGCCGTTTCCCTTTGACGTTACAAGAAGAACGCCGACCGATTGAAATTGATCCTCGATCGGATCGATTATTCTCTTGAAATAGACACCGGCAGAATATAGATCGGATGGGTTGGGATAATACTCATAACGGAGGTCGATGTTTGTTGCAGTGGCAGGGCGAAGATTCGGATTTCCCTGCGACTGACTTTCGTCTGAACGGTCGACAGCAGGAACAAGGTCAAAATAACTTGGGCGGCTCAGCGTGCGCGCAATCGAAAGGCGTCCGATCTGGTCGGCCGCGAATTCATACCTGAAATGAATCCCGGGCAGAAAATCAACCATTTTCACATTGTTTTGTTGTCCGGTGAATGATGCCGATGCCATTGTGAAATACTTGTCCTGCGCCTCCTCCCACCGTACTCCGCTGAGGACTTGAAGCCGGTCAAGGATGAAGAGTGTACTCCACGTATGATCCAAGGAGCAATTCACTTGCCTTATAGTTTTGATAGCCGTACACCGTTGTGCCGGACGTGCTGCCGAACCCGAAGACAGTAACCTTAGCGCTCGTAATCGATGTGAAAGGCTGCGTGCTTCCGTTGATAATTGAAGGATTCAACTGGTAATCATCCTCATAGTTCACGCGGTCAAGCTTTTGCGCCACTATGCCAGCCTGGATCGTATTCATCCCGTCCGGCGTCAAGTGCCATGTCGCATCTACCTTTCCGAGATCCTGGTGGTCATCATTCTTCCGCCATGAATGTGTGATATCTCCGAGACCTTGAAAAGACTGAAGCTGTCCGTTCGGACCGTAATTCTGCAATACCGAGTATTCTGCTTCGTCAGGACGATCCTGCAATGCATCCGTGTAGTTAAGTGTCCATTTTAATGAAAGAGGAGATGTCGTGAAATGGTCTCCCGCCAATGTTATGCTCGAAATGTCCTGGGTTCGCAGAGCCGAGCGGTTTGTATACGTTAGATCGTTGCCGCCGCGTGATCCGTCAATTTCTACTTCAAGAGCGTGACGGGTTTGCGCTTCTTCCTGGCGGACATACAAATATGTTGCGGATAGCTCCTGTCCTTCATCGGCAATAAAATCCCCCTTGGCAAGCACCCCGCCGCGTGTCTTGTTAATGAAGTAGTTCTGGCTGTCGTAGATGGACGCGTAGGGAATGAGATGCCCCTCTGCGTCAACAGTGTTGATGTCGGATCCCAACGAATAAAAGTCTGTATGAACCTCGTTATAGGTATTCTGAAAGCTGCCGGAAGCCATCAGGCCGAGCCTATTATCGAAGAAACGATCTCCAATCAGTGTTGAAAAGAGTCCGTCGGGAGGAGCTGTCTTATTTGTGAAAATTAAATTAGCCGTTGTAAAGTCGCTGCTCGAGGGGTTAAAACGGGGTTTGATCTCTGTTGTTGGATCGGCGTCGCTTACCGTTCCATGGAGACGCTCGGGATCAAGCTCGGGAACCGAGTTTCTGTCAAATGTGCTGAATGCACTGCCGAGAACACCGGAAGTAGAGCCGCTTGCCGCGCTTGCAGTAAAAACAAATCGATCCGGAGCTTCCCGAAGCATGAGATCCGTGGAACCCCCGATCGCATCCCCCGCAATGTCCGGCGTCATTGATTTGGTAACCTCAATGCGCTCGAACAGACTAGAAGGAAAAATATCCATCGGGACAAAACGGTCTTTTGATTCAGGGCTCGGTATTTTGATGCCGTCGACAAGAGTGTTATTGTATTGCTGGGCAAGGCCGCGCATCACGACGTAGCGTCCTTCCCCCTGGTCCCGGATTAGCGACATGCCTGAAACGCGTTGAAGGACGTCGGCCGCGGTCCGGTCAGTCGACTGGTCGATTGCCTGCGCGGATATGATGTTGACAAGATTCGCCGCATTCTTTTCTACCGCTCTTGCCGTAGTTTCAAGTTCGTTGTTAGCCCTCGCCATGATCACGGACTCATTAAGCGTTATCAGCTTTTCTTTTAGAGAAAAGTTCTGCACGACCACGCTTGATTCGCTTTCTACATCGAACGTCCTCGTCTGTGCCGACATAACCAAGCGCATTGATCCTCGACATCATACTTTCCCGGCCGGCACATTCTTAATAACGTAGTCACCGCTTGTGTCGCTGAGAGTCCCGAAGCTTGTTCCTTCAATGAAAACCGCCGCACCAACAACCGCCAATTTGGTGCTTTTTTCCCTTACATTCCCTTTGATTGTTCCGCCGATTGTTTCCTGTGTCGAACTAAAAAGAAGTAGGAAGAGGAAGGTGCAATGTATTTTTACCATATGATATTTCTTGGGTGAAGAACAGAAGCGGTCTTTGGAAAATTTCTTTCCCTCTTATAGTCATCAGCTCGTCCTTTAATAAACTGCGCGCAAATATACTCTCGCACTGTTACGCTTATATTACTGTATGGTAATCCGCATTAGGTTAAATCGTTACGGAATTGCTTATCCACTTTCGGTGGAATTGTTACTGCTGGCTAAGAGAGGCGCACTATAGGCATGTATCGTAGGGTTCCTTCTTTGAGAAGCAACGACGTCATGTACTCTGTTTCCGAAAAGATCGAAACGCAAACCACTGCTGGGGAAAATACCCTTTAGGAAAATTGGAATAAGCGAGTCCATACGATACAGGTTTTTCGACGGTCGGCAGATATCCCGTCCCAAATATCCAATCCCATATTGCAAGCTTTGTCGAATAGTTGATGGCGTTCCCTCTTCCTTTCGCATGATGCCAACGATGCATTTCCGGTCCGTTGAGAAAATACTGGAATCTCCCGATGGACATCAATATTAGAATGGATATACATTCCCCACACAGCGTCAACGATCCCCTTCATTAGGACGACTACAGGGGACTGCGCCGAGAAGGATAATCGGCGTGAATTCGATGGTCTGATTGATAAGAATTTCAAGCGAATGAGAACGGACGCCGGCCAGCCAGTCAACGTCGCGAACCGAATGGTGGGCTTCGTGGATTCTGTACAGATATTTATTGTGATGCTGCCAGCGGTGAAATAAATAAATATATAGGTCGTGCGTTACGAGGAATAGCAGAAACTGCGTCCACACTGGCCAGCCGGAAACAATATGCCATCGGGAAACCGACGTCTCGCTGTCAAGCCAATAAATAAACCCGAAAATCACCCAGCTCAACAAATAACTTTGAAAAACGGTATACATCCCCAGGTCGGTCCAAAATCCCTCGCGAAACAAGGGCTGACCTTCTGTGTACGGAAATCTCCGCTCAAGCATAATCAACACTAACGCTGAAAGCGAAACGATCACCGGAGATAAAAATTCCAACCGCATGCTAATCCAATCCTAATGCCAACATTCAGCTTGATTATGTTTCCCTCCAGGGGATGGAAAAAGGGTGCGGTCGCAAGTTTTCATACCGTCTACTTTTTCACGGATCTGGCGGAGCCGCTTTCGGGGACCGAGCTCGCTTTCATACACTTTCTTGATCCCATCGCCAACGGCTTTTTCTATATCGCGTATATTCTGTACAAGCCGGATCAACCCGCCAATCTCGACCGATGCCGCCTGATCGCTTCCCCACATGGCCCGGTCCAGAGTAACATGACGCTCCACGAACGTAGCGCCCATCGCCACGGCAGCCCACGTAGGAGCAAGCCCGGTTTCGTGGCCGGAATATCCAATAGGGCATTCCGGAAATTTCTGCTTGAGTGTTTGGATCATCCGCAAATTCAACTCCTCAGCCGGGCATGGATAGGTCGACGTCGAGTGCGCAATAAGGATATTTTGACGGCCAAGAACGGACACCGCAGCATCAATTTCGTTTTCCGTTGACATGCCGGTCGAAACGATGAGAGGTTTACCGGTCCTGCCGTTTCTTCTGCAGAAGCTCTATTATTAGTCAACGAAGCCGATGAAACTTTGTAACAAACAGGGTTGAATTTTTCCATAAAATTCACCGATTCTTCGTCCCAGCATGATGCGAACCAGACAATTCCCCGTTCCCTGCAGTGGCGGTCGATCTCGCCGTATTCAATCTCGCCGAATTCGACCATGTATCGATACTCGAGATACGTCACCCGTCCCCACGGAGTATCTCGCATGTACATCCTGTTGCTCTTTTGGAACGCATAACTCGGGCGTTCGCTTTTGGAATTTCACCGCGTCGCATCCCGCCAACACCGCACCGTCTATCAATTTCTTCGCTATTTCGAGCGAACCGTTATGGTTGATCCCAATCTCAGCGATAATAAAAATCGGTTCACCTTCTCCGACCATCCTCTTTCCAATTTGGACTATCGGTTTCTGCATAGTCATTCCCTTCATGATCACGATGAGAAAATGATTTGAGGCATATGAAAAATTGTCCCTCGCCAAGCCGCGGAGGCGCGAAGAATTTGTCTTTAGATTCATCCGCGACTTTGCGTCTGGCGAAGCCATCCCTTTGCGCGATCTTCATTTTTTGGAATATTCAGAAGTCTCGATTTATGCGCTATTACCATGCCGTCCATCCGCCATCGATAACGAGATTTGCCCCTGTCATATAACTTGAAGCGTCGCTTGCTAAAAACACTAGGCCCCCTTTGTAGTCCGTCGGCTGCGCCATGCGGCCGAGAGGAGTTCGCGTTGAATACTTTTCAATGAAATTTTTATCCTGTCCATTTTCTACTCCTCCGGGAGAAAGTGCATTAACTCGAACGCCATTTCCCGCCCAATACGTCGCGAGAAATCTTGTGAAAGCAATGACAGCCCCTTTCGTAGTCGGATACGAAGGCGACTTATAGAATAATTGCGTGCCATCTGGCCCGGAATACAATGATTGGTTTGGCCCCACAATCCCGTACGTCGACGCAATATTGATAATGCTCCCTCTCCCTTGGGTCGCCATCAATCCGCCGATGACCTGCGAACAAAGAAATGTGCCGGTGATATTTACGTCGAGAGATTTTTGCCAGAGTTCAATCGGATAATTTTCGAACTTCGATTGTTCGGCAGCTATGAGGGGATTTTCGAACGCATCATTGACGGCTGCATTATTGACGAGAATGTCGATTGCTCGATGGCTTCGGTAAACGTGTTCCCTCAATCTATCGATGGAAGCGCGCTGTGTGATGTCGGCGCCAAAACCAATCGGTTGAGTCGTGGTAGCAAGTCCGAGCTCACGGGCAAAAGCTTCGGCTTCCTCTCCGTTCAAATCGGTAACAACAACATTCGCTCCTGCTTCAGCCAAAGCGAAACAATGCTGCTTGCCGAGCAACCCGAGAGCGCCCGTAACTATTGCGACCTTATTTTTTAGAGAGAAAAGATCGCTCATTTCAGGATCTTTTTCGGTTTCATATTGAAGTTGCTTGTTTTACGAAACACCGGCTCTACCGGTTCGCCGTGCAATCGCTGACGCACAGTATTTTCGGCTACCGCTTCTTTCACCATGGGCAGGATTTTCCTATACGCGGATATTGTATAATCGATTTCAGCGTCCGTGTGTGAATAGCTCATTGTATGAAATCCGCTCCACAGGATTCCGCGTTTGATCAATTCCTGTTGAACGAGAGATTTTATTTCCAGAGGATCCCCGACACTCTGATCAAACGTGACGATAGTGCGGCAACCGAAGCCGGAACACCTTGTGTAATTCATCCCGAGCCCCGCGGCGATGTTGTTATATTTTTCTTTAATTATAGTGCCGATCCGGTCGAGATATTCTGGAACCTTTTCGTCGCGTAATTCTTCAATCGTTGCTTTTGCCGCCGCGAGGGAGAGCGCTTCGCCGCCGAATGTCGTGAAGAAGAACACATCCTTTTCGAGCAATTGCATAACATCTTTCCGCCCGGTGAGAATGGAAAGGGGCATACCGTTTGCGACCGCTTTCGAAAAACATGCAAGGTCCGCTTTCACTCCGAAATATTCCTGCGCACCGCCAAGTGAGAGGCGGAAGCCGCTCCACATTTCATCGAAAATGAGCAGCGTTCCATTCCGCTGACAGATTTCTTTCAGTTTGTGAAGAAAATTCTCCTTGGGCGCCTCGAACACGACCGGCTCAAGAATGATACAGGCCGTCTCGTCGTCAATCGAATCAATGACCGATTGGATGTTGTTATAGGCGAATGTGTATGTGAGATCCCGAGAAGCTTGCGGGATTCCTTTGTTGCGGTCAGTCACTGCGATGTACCAATCGTGCCAGCCATGATACCCGCAGCACAACACTTTTTCGCGTCCTGTGTACGCCCGCGCAAGCCTGACGGCGGCAGTCGTTACATCGCATCCGGTCTTGCTGAAGCGAACCGACTCGGCGTTGGGGACTACCTCGCGGATCAATTCTGCCACCTCCACTTCCAACGGATGCATCAACGAAAACGTAATACCGTCTTTCAATTGCTTCTCTATTGCGGCATCGACGGCATCGTAACTATATCCGAGAGACAGCGGCCCCACACCCATGGTGTAATCGATATATTCGTTGCCGTCCACATCCCATACATGCGAACCTTTGCCGCGCTTCAGGTATTTCGGCGCAACGCCTTTAACATATTGGCCCGGGCCTTTTGCGAGTGTTTGCGTCGCTGCGGGAATCAGTCCGAGAGCCCGTGCGTAGAGTTCATCCGATTTTGCCGTTGGCGGATATTCTTGATTTTTTTCAATGTCATTCATTCTTTATCTCCTTTAGGAGGTTGCTGAAAAACACTTTTATGAGCCACTAAGTCGCGAAGGCACAAAATAATTTTAAACAAATCGCTATCTCAACCGTTAATGATATTGGCGACAATAGTTTTTCACCTTAGTTTCTTTGAGACGTTGTGTCTTCTGCCAACCCGAAGGGTTCCTTTGGAAAGGCATCTCCCAACGGGATCGTTTCGCGAACTTTGGGAGTGGCAAGCTGTTTGAATTTTTTCATCATCCTGTTAGAAGCTGTCATCCTTTGAAGCGATTTCTGACTTGTCGGTGAACAAAACCCCTTTTCTCTCGTCCAACGCAACAATGATCCGCGAAGCGATTTGTCCCCCTGTAAATCCTTCATAAGAAAGAACATCGTTCAGTAATGCCGGTTTGAACCAGCGGCTATCCAGTGCGATGGGAAGAACTTTTGCCATCCTTTCATGTCGCACGAGAATTTCGCTCAGGATTGAATAAAGCCCGCCGGTCAGGAAATGATCTTCTATCGTGACAAGCAATGAACATTCTTTTGCGGCAGAGAGAATCGTCGCTTCATCGATCGGCTTCAGCGTCCGTAAATTTATGAATCGAACGGAGAACCCTTTCGATTCCAGAATTTCTTTAGCGTACCACGATTCCCTGTTCATAAAACCGTACGTCAGCAATGCAACGTCCATCCCTTCCACGAGGATCTCGGCTTTCCCGATAACGAACTGATCGTAATGCTCCACCACGGGTTCCATCGCGGTGAAGCGGATATACCATGGCGATTTATCCCTGAGGATATGCGGAAGTCCTGCAACAAGTTCGTCCTGATCCGCAGGGCAAAACACTTTCATGTTAGGAATGCCGCGCATAAGCGACACATCTTCGAGCGCCTGATGAGTCGGACCGTTTGCCTCGGAGAGAAATCCCGGCACTCCTCCGACAAGTTTCACAGGCAGGTTAGCGATGCCAACGTCTGTACGTATAAATTCAAATGCCCGGAGCGTGAGAAATGTCGCAAGCGAATGAACAACCGGCGTTTGACCGCGAAGCGCAAGCCCCGCTGCCGCGCCTATCATCGTCTGTTCCGCTATTCCGACATCGATAAATCTTTTCCCCAACGCTTGAGGAAGATTCCGGATAGCAGCCCGGTTCTCAGCCGTCATAACAACGATCCTGTGATCGAGCTCGGCTAATTCTTTTAATTTCCCTTCGTATGTCATCATCGGCAGTGAACCGCCTTCCTATCGGACCATGAGAGTTTCGGACGATAACGAACTCTCCTGTCCGCTGTACAATTCATCGAGGAGCATTTCGACTTCTTCGTGAGTGAAGTTGGCGAACCATCGGTCGGCACGCCGTTCGATGCTTGGCAAGCCCTTCCCGCGAATAGTATCTGCGATGATCGCCGTAGGGCGGTCAAAACTCATCGGAATGCGGGAAAAAGCGAGCTCCATTTTGTTGAAATCATGTCCATTGATCCGATTGACGAACCATCCGAACGCTGCGAATTTTTTATCCACCGATTCAAGCGGGATCAGTTCTTCCGTCCGCACATTCGCCTGAAACTCATTCCTGTCCACAATTGCAACGAGGTTGTCGAGTTTGTGGGCAGCAGCTACCAAACAACCTTCCCAAATAGTACCTTCATTGAGCTCCCCGTCGCCAAGAATGACAAAGACGCGGTTATTGCCTCCGCGTATTTTTATATCAAGCGCAACGCCTATCGCCACCGAAAGCAGGTGGCCGAGCGACCCGGAATGGAATTCAATCCCCGGGATCGAGCCGTTCGGATGCCAGTACATCGAATCGTTCGTGCTGAGATGATTTTTGAGCCTGTTCTTTTCGATATACCCGAGTTCTGCAAAGGTGCCGTACAAAGCCGGAACGTCATGTCCCTTGGAAAGGAAAAAATAATCGCGGTTCTCATCCTTCAATGTTTGAGGGGAAATGCGGAGAACTTTAGAGTAGAGATAGACGATCAAGTCTGCGCATGAAAGCGATGCCCCGATAAAACAGCCGCCGTCAGTCGCCATCGAAATGATGTGTTCCCGCACGCGAAGAGCAAGAAGCTCGAGCTCGATTCTTTCTTGATCGGTCATGAATTCACCGCCTGTCGTGTTTCCGTTGTTGATACAGTTTTAAGCTGCCCAATGTAGTGCCGGTACCAATTCACACCGATATAGCGCGCGTTGATTGTCCGGATCTCCGGTTCTTTCGCAATCAATTGAAGGATGTCGTACATCGTAAAGGCCGGCTCTTCAGCGCTCCATAATTCGTCATAGATGCGTTTGATCAAAGTGTAATCTTCAGGATAGTCGATCGTCCAACGATGTTTCATGGAATAATCAATACCGGATTCACACAAAACACTCCCAAGAATAAAACGATCCGGTTGTTCCCAAAGAAAAGGAGTTGTATGTTCCCGCTCGTAATCCTTTGCTGCTTCGCGCCACGCCGTTTCCAACGCCCCAACAGTCATGACTTCAACATCATTGCCGTCAGGATACGTCGCCGGGTGCAGATTGCTGACATAGTCAAACGGCTTCGTCTGTGAAAGAAAGAACTTTATGACCGTGTCAATGACGATGGGATCGATCAGCGGGCAATCGGAGGGAATCTTCACGACAATATCGGCCTTTTCCCGGAGCGCCGCCTCACGATGCCTGTCCAGGAGGTCTGTCGGGTGTCCGCTGAAACAGCGAACGCCGATCATCCTGCAGAGCGAACGAATCAAATCATCCAGAGGGTCGGTGGTCGTTGCGACGACAATTTCATACGAACCTTCCGCAGCCCGCACCCGTTCAATCATTCGCTGCAGCAGCGGCGCCCCGGCAAGAGGAAGTAAGACCTTATTGGGGAGCCTCGAAGAAGCGGTGCGCGCTTGAATGACAATGAGAATTTTCATGCCGCCTTGGATAGAAGTCGTGCTAGTTTTTCTCTGTAATGAGACTGCCACATTTTCGCAATTGGGTGTTCACGCCGCTTCGCATGGACGGTTTGCTGCAATTCGACCGACAGCAATTCGCGCCCAACATTTGCAATATTACAGGCAGCCATCCCGTTTTGGACCGGAGCGAGCTTTCGCAATTCTTCGAGAGAAAAATTTGAATGGACTTCTTTTCCAAGAGCCAATCCGACGTAGACGGTGGACGAATATTGTGTTATTAGTAAGTCGCAGTTGGCGATCATCTCTTCAGCATTCCCCGCAGCATACACTAACGCGCCCGGTGCGAAGGCTGCAATTTCAAAAGTTGCCCGCTCAATATTTTCGTTGGGATGCAGTTTGAAAATAAGCTTGCGTCCGCGGGCCACTTTCACTGCATCGAGAATGATTTTTTTTCGATTTTCAAATTTGAACGTCTCACGCGAGTCGGAAGTGCAGACAAGGACATAGTTCTTATGCGGAAAACGATTCTCCAAGAATTTTTTGCAGTCGTCAAAATTCGGGATGCCGGTAACAACAATTTTTTCAGGCGATATCCCTTTTCTGATAAACAGATCGCGGTACCCTTCGCTTGCGACACACAGTTTTTCATACGCGTTGCTGAGGCTGAATGTTGACGTGCTGCCAACCCAACGGGGAAGAAACGGAAACAGCTTAACGAGATGAAACCCTAGGTTTTCAGGGTCGGTCATTCCTTCCTGTACCAGAATAATTTTCTTCCCTGCAATATTTTTTTGAACGACTAGATCTGCACAGGTGAAGACAAGGTCGTACTCATTTTTTTCACCTCGATAGTCGACCTTCAAATGACAGGCGTGAAGGTACTGCAGACATCGTCCGACCATCTTGCTTCCCATAATGGACATTTCCGTAAGGTTCATCATCCGAAGAACTTCTTCCACACCGGTGGCATAATAAGGAGTAAACCAGCAATCGTAATCGCTGTCGAGTTCCTGCGCAATTTTATGCATTTGCGTCGTTTGGTTGCGCGACCCGCAAATAAAAAGAATTTTCTTTTTCATACAATTTCCGGAGCATAGTCTGACTGCAGCGGTTGACCAAGCATACGTTCTGCAACGGTACGTCCTTGAAGCCACATGAAGAAAAGTCCGATGAGGATCCAGAACAATTCTTTGCTCCGCTTGATAATGATAAAGGCTGCACCGGCCGTCGCTACATTCGCAATTCCTGCTGATCCAAAAGCCGAAGCATATCCGGAATCAATAACGCCGAGACCACCCGGTATAAAGAATACGAGCGAGCGGGTCAACGAGACAATAGGTTCAAAAATCATCACTTGATACGGCAATACTTTTATGCCCAAAGCCGCAATAATAATATACGTCTCCAACGCCTCCGTCAGCCATCCACCGAAGAAGAGGAAAAAAGCGAGAAGACCTCGCCGCCTTTTATGGACAAAAAAATCTTTTAATTCAATATCGGTCCGTTCAAAAAAATCTTTGTTGTTTTCGACCCTGGTTCCGATAACAGGGGCCCTCCGTAAAAATCGGAATAACCAATTGAAAAGAGACCCTCGCGAAAGCTTGATCCCAATCAAAAAGAATACGCCAAGGACGATCAAAGAAATGCCGACGGAAACAATCCGAAGCAGCCCGGTTTCCTGCGAAAGCAATATCCCAAGGAAGACGCCTACGCCGATGTACATCCCCTGACTCAATCCCATTAACAATTTTCGAATGACGAGGCTTGAGACCGCTTCCGGACCGTTAAATCGACTCTGCTTTGTCAGCAAGAAGATTTTTGCCCCCTCGCCGACAACAACACCCGCAGGAATAAACCGATGCAACGATTCGCCGGAAACAAGAATTTGGAAGAGTTTGTAGAAAGAAATGGTCTTGCGGGGAGTTGAGAGAATGGCTTTCCAGGCGGCGGTATCGAGAAGACATCCGATACCGTAGACTGCATAAATGGGGATGAAATAGTATCCTACATCTGCGATTCGCGAATACATCGCCGGAAATTCTACATTTCGAAAAACAAAAACCAAAAGCGTCCCCCCTGCTGCAATCGACACAACCCGGAAAATTATTTGCATTCGTTTTGTATACTTTTTCACGGTGCAAAGTTAGCGTATCCTTTTTACCGCAGGATAACGGAAGAGTTAACAAATCTTTACCACGGGTTACTTGATCATTTTCTTCCATACCTGAGATGATTTTCTCACACATCAAATTGCCCAGCTTGCCGTTTGATAACACGACCGTTAAAGGAGCGTAATAATAATGAAACACAACGGATGTACCTTAGAAAAAAAAGTATTCTAAAAGGAGAGGATTAATATGTACCAACATCTCTTAGCATCGACGCCCTTCTTTGAAGTAAAAATCGCTGAATATTTGAACGAACTGGAATCGGCGCTCATCCTGCGTTTTAACGTTTTCAATCTTGAGTTGCACGAAGGGCTGGAGTCTTCCTATGAAACTGGCTTCGACTCGGACGTCTATGACACCTTTTGCGATCATCTGATCGTGAAGGACCGGGAGACAAAAAAAGTTGTCGGAACATATCGTTTGCTGCGGCAGGAAAAGGCGGAAAAAGGCTTCGGGTTTTACTCGGAAAATGAGTTTGACCTTACTCGCATCAAGAGGCTGCCACGCCAGGCTTTGGAACTCGGGCGGTCGTGTGTTGCCAAGGAATACCGATCGCTGCCGGTGGCAAACTTGTTGTGGGTTGGCATCGCACGATATATCGAGATCCACAACATCAGCGCTATGTTTGGATGTGCGAGCATTCACAGCACGGATGAAGAAGAGATTTCTCAGGCCTTCGAATATCTTCACTCGCATCATTTCTCGCCGGAACAGTACAGGGTTTTTCCTTCACAACGGTGTGCAATGAGCCTGGTCAGTCCGCCGGAAAATGCGGGCAGCGAGAGACCAATCTTTCAAAAATTTTCGCCGCTTCTAAAGGGTTATTTACGCGCGGGAGGGATGGTCTGTGGAGAACCGGCATACGACCGCCAATTTGGGACGACTGACTTTTTTACTTTGCTGGAAACGGAGAGGATTACTGAGAAATACAAGATTCATTATTGTAAAATGGCAGGGGCGGTGTGAAGCGGCTCCGCAAGTTTCTCGCCGTGCTCGCTGCCACACTCCTTTTTAGCCTTGTTGCAGTGATGGGTCGGGCGACCCTTTTTTTGAGTCCGGCGGCAGAAAGGCGCTTCCTCGCACATGTTGCCCGCTGGTGGTCAAAATCCATGGCAATGATCCTCGGGCTTCATCTGTTCCACAACATCAAACCGAGAGAAATTTCGGCTGAAAACTTTCTCATCGCTGCAAATCATCAGAGTTACCTTGACGTTGTGGTCATCGGGTCGGTATTCCCGACATTGTTTGTGGCGAAAAGCGACGTTAAGAATTGGCCGATTATAGGATGGTTTGTCTCACTCGGCGGAACGGTGTACGCCGACGGAAAGGCTATCCACGGGACGATCAACGCTGTCAGAGAAATAGAACAAATACTCTCACAAGGAGTCAACGTGCAGATATTTCCTGAGGGGACGTCGACGAACGGCGATCACGTTTTACCTTTTAAACCGTCGCTCTTTAGCCCGGCAATATCCTCGCTCGTAAAGATTCTTCCAATAACAATACGTTACGTCGCAATAAACGACGTTCCGTTTGAACCGCGTACAAGAGATTATGTCTGCTGGTATGGAGCAATGAATTTTGCAGAACATTTTTGGAATATGCTCGGACAAAAATCCATCGCCGTATCTGTCGAAGCGCATCCTGTCATCCCCCCCGACCATTATCCGGATTCACAACAGATTGCGGATCTGGCCCATTACTATGTCAGCAAAGGAAAATTGACGGTCGAAATGGACCGCGATGAAGGAAACAATACCCCGAACCATTTTTATTAAATAACCAACTTCCCCGTAATAATGTCTTAATACCATCTCTGTATACTGGATTCGATATTTCACAAAAAACCTTGAACATTACGAAACTTCCTACAATGAATACAATCCCAGAAGAATCATTGCCATTGAATTCAAGTCCATCACTGGATGAAATCATTCACTCTGTCCCTTCCATTGACTCCACCCTGCTTGGCGAACAGCTTCAGCCCCTTTTTGGCCAGTACAAGAGTAAGTCGCTTGTCGTAACCGAGGCTGGCTCTCCGATCGGATTCCTCTCATACCGCAGGGTCGCCGATCTGTTATCAACTCAGTTTGGATACGCGGTCTACCAAAAGCGACCTGTCACTGCACTGATGTTGCGCGATTTTCTGTTTGTGGACTCTCATTGCACAATGAGTGAGGTCGTTGAACGCGCACTCGAACGGGAACAAGACATGCTGTATGACGACATCGTCGTTACAAAGGATGGAAAATACCTGGGGTTGCTTTCAATTGCCCAGGTGCTCTCTAACCAGCGGCGAAACAATACGCAGCAATTGCGTCGGCTGGAAGAAAAAGGGGCTCAACTCGAAGAGCTGAACTCTCAACTCAAAGAAGCGCTGGAAAATCTTCGCGGATCCGAACAGCAGGTTCTCCATTCGGAGAAAATGGCGAGCATTGGAACTCTTGCCGCCGGTGTAGCCCATGACTTCAACAACATGCTGGCAGTCATTGAGTCAAGCACGTTTCTGCTGAAAACGAAACTTCCGGTCGGTTCGCCGCTTTTAAAGTATTGTGAAATGGCCGGAAGCGCTATTGAGCGATCGGCAGAACTGATAAAGCAACTGCTCCAATTCTCACAGAAAAATGTCATCGATGTGCGATGCACGTCCCTTAACAAAATTGTCCGCGATATGCTCCGTATCCTGGAACGCTCGATCGGGAAGAATATCAGTGTCGCTCTAAAACTTGACGAGAATCTTTCCCCCATCGAAGCCGATGAGACACAGTTGCAGCAAGTGATCCTGAACCTTGCAATCAACGCACGAGATGCGATGCCCGAAGGCGGCATCCTCACTATTTCAACCGAGAGCGTAGTTCTGGATTGGCCCTATTGCAAACAGCATCCTCTTTTTGCTCCAGGGTCTTATCTCCGGCTTGCGGTACGCGATACCGGATGCGGGATCAAACGCGAAGATCTGCAGCGCATTTTTGACCCCTTTTTCACGACGAAAAAAGTGGGCAAAGGAACCGGCCTTGGCCTTTCCGTCGTCCACGGAATTGTTCAACGGCATGGCGGAACGATCCAAGTCTACAGTGAGGTCGGAAAAGGTACGGTGTTTCACATCTACTTAAAACCGTCTGACAAAAGTGAGGCTACATTTGAGAAAACTTTTGCACGGGGCCAAATGATAAAAGGGAGTGGGACCATTCTTCTTGTGGATGATGAAGAAATGTTATTGGAACCTAACGCTGAACTTTTGGATGTGATGGGATATCGCGTTCTCATTGCTGATAGCGGATCCTCTGCCGTCGACCTTTATCGAGCCAAACATGCCGACATTAACTTAGTGCTGCTCGATATGGCCATGCCCGGCATGGATGGAAGACAGACCTTTCGAGAACTGAAAGTTATCGATCCTGCGGTGAAAGTTCTTTTTGCAAGCGGGTTCACCGATAATGACAAATTTAATAATGTCATTGAAGAAGGGGCACTAGGGCTAATTCGGAAACCGTTCAACGCACATGACCTTTCTGGAAAGATTAATTCTATTCTTCAGGGCAATTATCAAGTGGAAAAGTTGGTCGGAGACTCGATGTCATTAAACTGAACAGCCCTATTCTTAATTGAATCGAAGATTTCCATCATTTTTTCCCAATTTTCCCAAACAAGAACGCCGGGCGCCGCGGCCTAACAAAAAGTCGTTTGCGGCTGGCTTCTTTGTTTGAGCATATCAAACTCAAAAATATTTATCCCCGCCTCCGAAGAGAGAACTTCATGAAAGGCAAGCACCAGGAGAAAGCAAAGAAAATCAAAAAACAATTTCTAACGGGATCTTAATCCGCGAGGTAAAAGAATGTCTCGCAGAGTCTGAAGAAGCAGCTTACTTCATCTTGTAAATATAAATGCTGTTGATGATAGGGTCAAAATGATGCTGCGCCATAGATGCGTGCAATGAACGGCTGAGTAATTTTTGTCTCTTTCGGCAGCAATTTTGTGCCGCTTCCCGTGCAAATGTCCGATGCGATCACCATCCCTTCGCGCAGATCGAAGATAGAAATTTCTTCTTTCCCCTCCAGCCAAGACGGCTCGTCGCATAACCTGCAGATACTCACGGAGAAGTTGGGCTACATGAGGGTCTAGGGTTGTACCTCGCGCCTTGGACAGACTTTCAAACTGGCTTTCGGGGACGGCCACATCGGTACGCGTCGCTTGTTCCAAGTAGTTCACTCCCCGTAAAATCCTGCAGCATACATGAATCTCATCCCCCATCAGTTTATCGGGGAAACCCGACCCGTCATAATTCTCAAGTTGATGACGGAGCAGTTTTGCAATTTGCTGTAATTCCGGAATTCCTTGAAGAAGCGTTTCTCCGAGCAACGGGAACTCAAGAAACCTGCTCCATTCTTCCTCGGTCAATTGGTGAGGGTGACGCTTGAAGAGAGTGTCGGGAAATGTGATCTTGCCAATTTCGTGAAGCCTAGCGGTCAGTCCCAGCGCATGCATTTCATGGTCTTCCAAATGCAATCGCTCACCCATCCAGAGGCACATCCGGGCAGCTTTTTCGGCGTTCGAGGATGCGTTGGGCACACGAAGAGTAATGAATTTGGTAAGAAGGCCGACGATCCCCGCAAAATGATGGTGGAGCGTTTTGTTTGCTTCCCGCAACTCATCCCCATCACGCTGCAGTTCATCCTGCAAGCGTTTAATCCGCAAGAGAACCTGGACTCTCGATAGAAATTCATTCTCATTGTACGGCTTGGAAATAAAGTCGTCAGCGCCGAGTTCGAGCGCTTTGATCTTTTGCCCGATGTCCGACTCCGCAGTCAGAAACATGAACATCGTATTCCGCAACTTCTGGTGTGTCTTGATCCTTTGGCAAAGGGCAAGACCATCGTCTCCCGGAAGGTGGAAATCGCTGATCACAAGCGCCGGGCTCTTCTCCTCGGCCATGTCGAAAGCAGTCGATACATCCGAGGCAGTGATCACGTCATACAATTCTTTTTTCCTTAAAATGTACGAAGCGATTCTGATCTGAGCCGGGTCGTCATCGACGAGCAGGATCCTCACCTTTTCACTTAATCCCATGATGCTTCCCATCCTGCCATTCGATGATAATGCTTATTCTTCTATTTGTGACATCATACGGATCCTTCACGTTTCGCAACCGTGTGTCGGCATAGCCGCGGACTTCATCGATCTGATGTTCCCTGATCCCGTTGACGGCGAGGACGCGGCGGGCGCTGTTCGCCCGATCTGCGCTCAATTCAAAATTCGTGTACCCGTCTGCACGAGAATAAGGGCGGCTGTCGGTATGACCTTCAACGATCACTTTATTGGGAAGTTTCCCGACTTCCTTTGCAATAATTGCAAGAACTCTGATTGCTTCGGGATTGAGTGTTGCCGTTCCCACGTCGAAGAAATAGGCCTTCGACGCTTCCAGCAATTCGATACGCATTCCTTCTTCCACAGTGTCAATCTTGATCTGGTCGATCAATTTGGAGATTGAAGCATCCTTGCCCAAATTTTTGAGAATGCTTTCTGTCGCCTCCTTCAGTTTCTCCTCGTCTCTCTTCAGGTATTCGTCGAGGACCTGCTCTTTGCCGACAAGGTTGGACCCTTGAAACATCCCCCCCCCTTTTGTGCTCTCAAAAAAGGCGCCGGGGTCTTTGAAGTAATTTGCGACGTACTGCTTTACCTGTTTGCTCTGGCCCACGATCCATAGAACAATGAACAGCGCCATCATCGCGGTAACAAAGTCAGCGTACGCAACTTTCCATGCCCCGCCATGGTGGCCGCCATGGCCCACTTTCTTTTTTACGATCCGAATGGGAACGTCGGTACCGGAATGATTCATGCGGCTGCCTGTTGCGTTGCCTGCGAGCTGGACGAGCGAAGCTCTTTGATCGCAGATTCAAGCTCGGTGAAAGATGGGCGCACTTCATTGAAAATCACGCGCCGCGAAAACTCAACAACGACCGTCGGCGCATTCCCTTTCGCGAATGCGACCACGCCGGTTTTGATACACTCAAAATACCGCGCTTCCGATTGGTTGAGAATTTCCATGTGGTTCGCCAGCGGCTGGACAAATCCGTACGACATCAAAATGCCGAGGAATGTCCCGACCAATGCTGCGGCAACTTTCTCTCCGACTTCTGCGGGAGGGCCGTCAATCGCCTGCATCGTAATCACGATGCCAAGAACAGCCGCTACAATCCCAAGTCCCGGGAGAGCATCACCGAGTTTCGACATCAAGTTCGGTCCCGACGCGGACTCCTCGTGGTGAGTTTCTAGGTCTGCATCGAGAAGCGCTTCGAGGTCGTGAGGGGCAATGCCGCCGCCCAACATCAGCTTCATGGAATCGCAAAGGAACGACAACGCATGATGATTGTGGAGGAAAAAATTATTCTTCTTAAAGATCGCACTTTCTTCAGGCTTTTCGATATGAGCTTCAATATTAATCAGTCCGTCCCGCTGCGCGATACTGAAAAGTTCGAACTGCGATTTGAGCAGGTTCAGATATTCGGCTTTCGTGTATTGGTCCCCTTTGAAAAGCGATGCGAGATTTCCGATAACGCGGATGAGGACCGGAAGCGGTGTTCCCACGAGCAGTGAACCTACGGAGGCACCGCCGATGATTAAGAATTCACTCCATTGCAGAAGGACGGCCGGGGGGCCGCCGTGCAGCATGAAACCTCCCATGACTCCTGCAATGACAACGGCTATTCCAATAAAGATGAACATGGCTTTGTTAGCTCAATAATTTTATATGCCAACACACACGTTTCACATGCTGTTGACCGTTGAGAGTTATCATCTGCCGGGATCGCCCGGCGGAGCTTTCTTTTGCAGCATTTTAGCTGCCCTCATTGCGGCACCCTTGGATGCTTTCGCCGCTTGAGCATTCGACAGGTGGATTTCTTCGTAAATTTCCTTCCTCAGGATTCTAACTTCCTTTGGAGCCTCAATTCCAATTTTCACCTGGCCATCTTGGATCGAAAGAACCTTGATGACCACGGAATCACCGATCATGATACTCTCGTCGAATTTTCGGCTGAGAACGAGCATATGCCTATCCTTTCACGGATGATTGAGGTGCGACGAAGAGCGGATGCTGCAGAGCGTATGCCTCCTCTTCGAGGATGATTTGTTTTCCCGTTCTGCTTTCGTTCATGATGATGACCGGGCTTCGCAAATTCACTGTGGAATTTTCGATTTCCTTGTTCAATGTTGCTACGACCAGGACAGTCGAATTCTCCTTCTGCCGATCACCGGCTTGATAATTCGGGACCAAGAGTTGCGGGTTGAGCAACGGAAAGGAAAGGTCTTCGTCTTCGATGGAAACAAGCCATCGGAACGGCTGGGAGTCTTCGTCGTTTATGAGAATAAAGCGCCGGCAGTCCTCAAACCCGATGATTCCTTGGGGAAACGTCAGGACGTGGTCGTTATCGAACTCAAGCTCGCCGAATTGGCGATTTTTCCATTTCATGGTTGCGGCCTCGGTTGGTTGTTGGTGGAGTTTTGATCTTGGTTGACGGTCGCCGGTTCTCGGGGAACATTCGTAAGAATCACGATGTCGACGCGGCGATTACGCGACTTGTTCCCATCGGTCGTGTTGGGGACCAGGGGACGGTATTCAGCATAGCCTACGACAGAAACTTTTTCCGGATCGAGCCCATGTTTTTGGATAAGATAGTACCCGGCATTCACTGCGCGCGCCACCGAGAGATGCCAGTTCGACGGAAACTGCGATGTGCTGATCGGAACATTATCCGTATGCCCTTCGATGCGGATATCGTTCGGAAGCTTCTTCAAGACACTCGCAAGAGAATCGAGCACGATCAGCGACGATGCCTTGAACTCTGCGCTTCCTGAATTGAACAAAAGTTCCTCCATAATGTGGATGGTAATTCCTCGTTCATTCTGCGAAACGCTGACGAGATCTTTCTTCATCCCGGAACCCAGAGCCTCCTGGATTTCCTTTTCAATCTTTTGACGCTCGCTCTGAAGCTGAGGCACCACCGACTGCATCATTCCCGGCTGACCCTGAAGAACGCCCGGCTTTTCTTTCCCGAAAACGCCCCCCATTGCCGAGACCATCTCTGCGTATTTCCCGGCATCAATCTTGGACATCGCGTACAGGATGACGAACAATCCCAGCAACAAAGTAATAAGATCGGCATACGTCAGGAGCCAGCGTTCTTCGTTGTCGTGCTCTGCCTGTTTTTCCTTCTTCTTCACCTTACGATGCCTCCTGTTGGCTTGAAGGGAGCATACTGTTCAACTTGGCTTTGATGACCGAAGGAATTTCTCCCACCTGAATCGACAGAATTCCCTCGACGATAATTTCCATAAAGAGATTCTCTTCCCCCTGAATATACTTCAGTTTATCCGCGATCGGCAGCCACACAACATTGGCCATAAAAACACCCCACAGCGTGGCGATGAATGCACTCGCAATATGATGGATCAGCAGATTCGGATCTTCACCCGCGGCGGCAAGCGTTGCAATCAGACCCATCACTGTTCCGATGATACCCATCGTTGGCGAGTATCCCCCCATTTTCTGAAAGATCGAACTGCTCTTTGCGTGCCGCTGTGCAGCGTTGACCAGTTCCGTCTCTGCAAGCGATCGCAGGACCTCCGGGTCGGTTCCGTCGATCGCAAACCGGAGGATCTTCTTCATGAACGGATTCTCGACGCTGTCGAGTTCCTTCTCCAGGGCCAGGAGCCCGTCTTTGCGGGCGATCGTTGAGAATTTCACAATCTTTTCTATAGCCCCTTTCACTTCGAACTGCGGAGGGAAAAGAGCCATCTTGATGAGTCCTCCAATCCCCATGAAATTTTTCATGGACGTGCCGATCATTGCGGCGCCGAACGTTCCGCCAAACACGATAACCATAGCGGGAATCAGCAAGAGAGCTCCCACAGCGCCCCCTTCAAGGACAAACGATCCGAAGATCGAAACGACCCCGAGAAAGAGACCGCCGACGGTTCCTATGTCGAGAGACTTTTTCACGTCTTACCCAAAAAATTCAAAAGTGTAGCCGGGAGGACGCTCGCCCCGGAACTGAGTGCCGCCTGAAGGTCCAGCTGGTCTTGATTCATTTTGAGCGTCACCGCAGCCACATCCGAATCTTGCTGAACGGAAAGCAATTGCTGCAATTGCGTTTGCTGGTTGGAAAGCATTGTACTGTTGGCAGTGAGGTTCTGCATTATGGCGCCAGCCTTTCCGGTCGCATTCGCGACGTCATCGATATAGGTGTCGACGGATGTGGCCTGTGCCGTCGTCGGACTTTGCCCGGATTGGAGCGCGTTCCTGACCTGGATCATCAGGTTGAAAATAGCCGTTCCCTGAAAAGCTTGCTGTCCGTCGATGTTCACGGTCTGATTGATGCCTTCGTTGACGGGAACCTGAATCGATCCCGTAATGCCGTTTGGGTTTGCGGTGACAGACGAATCATCCGCCGCGAGCGTAAACGGCTGCTGAAGCGTATTTGTACCGCCGAAGATGTACACTCCGTTCGACTGTGTATTGGCCAAATCGACTGCCTGTCCGAGAAGCTGGTCTACCTGATCGGCATACGTTTGCTGGTCTTCACTGGAAAGTGTCCCATTCGTCGCCTGGGCGAGAATCCCTTTCAAACTTATCATGACGTTTGTGAAGCTGTTCATCGCTGATTCCGTCGCCTGGGCTTGCGATTGTGCCTCTGTGGTGTTCTGCTGGTATTGAGTATTGTTGCTGATGAGCGACTTCAATTGCAAAATCGTACCGGTCGCCTGCGGATTGTCCGAAACTTTGTTCACGGCCTTACCGGTTGCCAGCTCGGTTTGTTCCTGCGTGATGCGTTCGTTCGTTTCGTTTATATTATAGAGAAAACTCGATGCGATGCTGCTTTCTGTTACTCTCATTATTGCACCATTGTGATGAGTGTTTGCATTAGTTCGTCTACCACGTTTACAACCTCCGACGCCGCCTGGTAGGCATTTTGAAACTGCGTAAGATTCGTCATCTCTTCATCAATCGATACGCCCGAGACCGACGAACGCTGGGTTTGGAGCTGATTGATGACTAATTGTTGATTGGACGAGGTATTTTGTGCGGCATCGATCGCTGAACCGACGCTGCTGACGAATGAGGCATAGTATTGGGGGATTGTCTGGGTTCCGCCGTTCATCACGGGTTGATTCTGAAGGTTCGCCATTGCCAGCGCCACCTGGTTGTCTCCCGCCGTCCCGTCTGAAGAAGCGGCAACTTTGTTCGGATCATTGACGACATCGGGATTGACATTGATATCGCTTGCCGAGGTGCCGGTAAAGAAGTTAACGCCCGTTGATGGCGGCGTGTCGATTCCGTATCCGGCAGCGTGGAGAGTATTTACCTGAGTGATGAGTGCATTGGCCGTAGCGTTCAAACTGGATAAATATCCCGGGATCGTCGTATTGAAGCTCTGCAAATCCCCTCCGAGTTCTCCCGATGTGATCTGAGTGGGCTGCGTCGAACTGCCGGCAAAGATTTGCATCTGGTTACCTGTTGTGGTGGAAGTAAGAGCCACTGCTCCGGACTTGGAAGCGACCAACGCGCCGCCGACCGAGATCATCACCGATCCGTCCCCTTCATCGGATACGTTGACCTTGACCAGACCCGAAAGGGTGTCAATCTTGAGATCTCGCTGGTCCACCAAATCACTTGCCTGCATCCCCTGCGATGTTGCGTTCGCAATCTTTACGTCAAGGTTGCTGATGTCGCTCGTTAATTGATTGATGTTCGCGAGCTGACTCTGGACATCGCTCACGATATTGCTTTGCGTTTGTGCAATGCTCGATTGAATGCTGTGGAATGATTGCGCGAGAAGCTGTCCTTGCTGCACAACATTGTTGCGCGCGGCGCTTTGATCAGGCTGGGCCGACAGGCTCTGAAAAGCGCTGAAAAAACTGTTCATCGTCTCGCTCAGGCCGTTGTCGGATGGTTCGTTGACCGCCGCCTCGACCTGTGAGAGAATTGTCTGTTGCGTCGTCGCCATGCCGTTGGAGTCGCTTGCTCCCCAAAACTGCTGATCTATCATGCTGTCGCGCAACCCGCCGATATTATCTGCGGTAACGCCCGTTCCCAGAAGACCGTAATTTGTCGGCACCGAAGGGCTTTCCTCGAAATCGACTCTCTGACGCGAATAGCCTTGAGTATTTGCATTCGCGACGTTATTTGATGTCACTTCGAGTGCGAGTTGCTGCGCGATAAGTGCACTCCGGGCGGAATTCATTATGTCGTTCAGTCCTGCCATTGTCTCCTCGCTACATTGTAGTGTCGATCAACTTCTTTGTGTAATTATTCGTCATAATCCGCAGACTATGGCGCACAAAACGAAGCGAATGCTCCAAAAGCATTTTGTTCTGATTGTTCACCGTCATGATCTTTTCCACTTTTCCCTTCAGTACTTTTACCTGCGCCCAGAATTTTCGCTGCCTCATGCCGCGGCAGCTGCCGGGCGAGTCCTGAAAGGCTGAACTTCCCGTTCATCTC
Organism: uncultured Bacteroidota bacterium; assembly: GCA_963843065.1. Classification (GTDB taxonomy): domain Bacteria; phylum Bacteroidota; class Ignavibacteria; order UBA10030; family UBA8401; genus JAGVPT01. The sequence continues at coordinate 13,459 of CAWJKX010000009.1, read as the reverse complement.
GGGGCGTGTCGTGCTGTCGAACGCACGGCAAAGATTCTCCCGCTCTCGTTCGAGTGATTCCATCGGCTCAATCAATTGCCGTTCCCGTTCTACTGCCGCCATAATCGCGCCATCCCGGAAATGAATGATCGCCTGTTGTTGTTCGTAAAGGGTTCCAAGTATTGCATCGGCAACATCGGCCTCGGTTTTGAGAACTTCTGCAAATTGGTCAATTGTCGTCATTGTTGTACATCTCCTGCTGTTCGAACTGTTGAAGATAGTTGAGTACTTTTGATACGTAATCCTTCGTTTCCTTGATCGCCGGAACTCCGCCCTGCTTTTCCACTGCGGCCGGTCCGGCATTGTATGACGCTACTGCACTCGGCAGGTCTCCTTGAAATTTATCGAGCATCTGCTTCAAATATTTCGCCCCGCCAAAAATGTTTTGTTGAGGGTTCCACACATTTTGCACTCCCATATCGGCCGCGGTTGAGTCGATTAATTGCATGAGTCCTTTCGCGTTTTTTGATGATTGGGCATACGGCTTTCCCCCCGACTCGCTCGCCATGACCGCCTTAATAAGATTCGGATTCACTCCATATTTTTGCGATGCGGCCTGAATCGTGTCGCTGTAGCTTTCGATTCGTTTTTGGATGGAAGCGGTCGGTGCGACGGGTTGAGAAGCCGCCTTGGCATGCCCGGAGTATTCACTGGCTGCGCTGGAGTTGAAGGCACAACATACGACTGATGCACGGCTTTCGGCATATCCTCGCCCGTTAATTTCTTATATAACATCGCCCCCAGCCCGAGATTGCTATTGCTGGAAATATACTTGGCAAACTCCATGTCGAACATCCCTTCCATCATATCTCCTCCATAATTCGTCCTTCTCCATACCGGACTTTGGGATGGTGCTGCGCATCCCCTTGAGCATATAGCCGACGAAGAGAGACTCAAAATCCTTTGTCGCCTTCTGGAGTTTTGCTTTGGAGGCGTCGTCAGTAATTCCGTTAGCCGAAGCATTGTTGATGGGCGATATGTCATTCGCTGCCGCCATTTAAATAATTACCAATTCTGCTTTCAGTGCGCCGGCTTCTTTGAGAGCCTGAAAGATCGAAATGATGTCGCGCGGAGAAACCTTCATCGAGTTAAGCGCCTTCGCAACATCCTGAACTGTCGCTACACCTTCGAGCGCGTAGACAGCTGAAGAATCCAACCCTGTCGAAACGGTCGTCATCTGGGTTGAGACTGTAGTTCCGTTCGATAATGGCCCCGGCTGCGAGATAACGGGGGTCGATTGAATTTCGATGTTGAGGCCTCCGCAGGAGATTGCAACCGGCAGGATGGAGACATTTCCGCCGATGACGATCGTGCCGGTCCGTTCGTTGATCACTACTTTTGCAGCAACGTCCGGAGAAACTTCAAGCAATTCGACGAGCGAGACGAACTCGACAAGTTTTCCTTCCTGGCGGTATTCTTCTGGAACGTTCACTGCAATCGTCGAGCCATCTTTCGGAATAGCGATTTGACTTTTGAATTTCGTGTTTACTGCGCTTGCGATTCTCTCGGCGGTCGTGAAATCCGACTGCATGAGCACGACATACATAGACCAGTCTTTGCTGAATTCCGAAACCATCGCTTTTTCGATGGTCGCCCCTCCCGGAACTCTTCCAGCCGCAGTGTGGTTACGGCGCACTTCGTTGCCGCCTGCACTCGCGCTGAATCCTCCAACCGAAACCGGGCCTTGAGCCGTGGCATACACAGAGCCGTCAAGTCCCGAAAGAGGCGTCATCAGAAGCGTTCCCCCCTGGAGCCCTGTCGCATCGCCAAGCGATGAAACAATGACATCAATAATACCCCCTTCCTTCGAGAAGCCGGGAATAGATGCCGTGACGATCACCGCCGCAACATTTCGCAATCGCAAATCACTTTGAGGAACCGTAATGCCGAACCTTTTCAACATGCTGGAGACTGACTGCAGGGTGAATGTAGAGCGCTGAGAATCACCCGTGCCGTTGAGTCCGACCACCAGTCCGTAGCCGATCAGTTGCTGGTTGCGTATGCCCTGCAAATAGGCAATGTCTTTTATCCTCGACCCCGCGTACGCCGAAACCGCGAACATGAAACACAACAGCGCGATGATGATGATCTTCAATGTTTTCATATGCCTTTCCCTCAAAATATCCAGTGGAGGAATTTCGTCAGCCAACCCGGCTCCTGCGCCCGGGACACGATTCCATTCCCCGTGAAAATTATCGTCGCATCTGAAATGTTGTATGAATAAACACTGTTGTCCATTTGGATATCGGACGGACGGACGACGCCGGAAATTTTTATAATTTGTTCCTCGCCGTTGATGACAATCCTCCGGTTCCCGACGACGAAGAGGTTCCCGTTGGGAAGGACCGAATCTACCGTAGCGCTGATTTCTGCCTGTATTGATCCCACGCTCGATGTGCCCCCTTGGCCTGTGAACGAATTCGTCGTTCCGACCGTCGCACCCACACCCGGAGTGGTGCCGGTGGGAGTCGACGAAAGATTTCCGGCGGCTGTCAGAGAGAGGTTGCTCGTTCGCGATGCGGTTGTTTGTGCGGTGTTCGACGCGCTCGACGTTTCAACCACGAGGATGGTCACTGCGTCTCCGACATGATTTGCCTTCTGGTCGGAGAACAATGATCTCGACAGATTTTCGCGCATGTCCTGAGAGATCGCATCGTCCGAGACAAAAATACCCATGATAAATAATATGAGAATGAATTTCTTTGTCATAACTTTACTCCATCGTAACTTGAACCGTATGTTCATCAATGACGACAGCTTCGATCCGTTCGTGTGAATCGAGCTTCTGAACTTCGATCATGCTCCCGAAAACTCCGTCATCTTTTGCCACACCTTTCATCGAGAGCTTCACATGCCCTGCCCTGACGATAAGAGTGACCTGCTCGTCGCGGAAGACAAGCGGGATCAATTCCAGCGAGCTTTCGCGCAGAATGGAGCCCGCACCGATGATTCTGGATGTTCGTTTGCCGCTCAATTGGTCTTTGCGCATTACGACATCATCGGGCATTGAGGTCAATTCGGCATATCGGGTGCCCACATCTTGATCAAAAACATTTGAGTGACGCTCGAATTGCCGACCAGCAACGAGGACTTGGCCGAAGAGCCGAATTTTTAGCGATACCAGCATCTCTCGCGCCACTTTTCCAGCGCTCGTGATCTCCACTGGAAGACAGACTATCCCGCGCAAAACTCGCTCTTCCCCCAATCCAACACGAAGTGTATGTTCACTCCCCGATATGCTTACCCGTTCAAGGCCGCCGCGAAATTCTATAATCGCATCTTTCCGCATCGTTGAGTCCAAACGCGAAAAAACATATTGGCTCACGGCGCTCTTGATCTCGTCTACCTCGACGACGTTCGTCTGGCCAAGAAGAATAAAAGTCATTATGGTGAAAATTCCGCTCATCGAAACTTTTACCTATCAGCGTTGAAGGTTGTTTGCCATCGTCAGCATATCTTCGACCGTCTGAATCGTCTTTGAATTGATTTCGTATGCCCGTTGAGCGACGATCATGTTGACCATCTCTGAGACAACATCGACATTAGACGCTTCGAGCGACTGCGGCATCAATGTACCGAAACCTTCACTTCCTGCAGCTCCAAGAATCGGTTTACCGGAAGCAGGCGTCTCAGTGTAAAGGTTGCCGCCGATCGGGTTTAAGCCCACGGGGTTTACAAACTTTGCCAACTCAAGCTGTCCCACTTTGGACGGCGTAGTTTGTCCTGCGACAGTCGCGTTGACTGTTCCATCCTGTGCGACCGAAACGCTGGTAGTATCTGAAGGGAGTGTTAAACCCGGCTCAACGATATTGCCTTGCGCCGTTACCAGCTCCCCTTCACCTGATATCTGGAAAGATCCATCACGCGAATACGCTGTCGTACCGTCGGGTTGGCGAATCTGGAAAAATCCATCTCCCTGAATCGCAACGTCGAGCGGATTGGCGGTAGGCGTGATATCTCCCTGCGCAAAACTTTTTGGTGTCGCCACCGGAATCGTTCCGTTCCCTACCTGGATTTCGGTTGCCTGCTGCACGTTAGGGTTGTCGGATATTTCGCTCGTTTTCAACGTTTGATACATCAGGTCTTGAAAATCGGCCCTGCTCGATTTGAAACCGGTCGTGTTGACGTTGGCAAGATTGTTGGCGATAATGTCAACGTTAAGTTGTTGTCCGAACATTCCTGTCGCTGCCGTCCGCAATGCTCTGTTCATAAGTACTCCTTGATTGATGAATTCGTCCTAGCTCGCACTTCCGGCTTCTCAGCCGGGAACGAGCCCATTTCTTTCTACAGCTTGCCTACGTCGTTCGCTTTGTCAAGCGTTCCGTCTTGCGACATCATCGTTTTTTGAGCCGATTCAAAACCTCTGCTCAATTCAATCATCTGAACCATTTCCTCGATTCCGTTGACGTTCGAATCCTCAAGATATCCTTGTCGGATGATCGTAGCTTTCCCGTCAGCAACACTGCTTTTCGTATCTCCATCTGCGACGAAATATGTTCCGCCGTCTTTCTTCAAAACAGAAGTATCAGGAAACTGTGCGATCTGGAGCGTCCCGATTTTTTTCCCGTCAGCCACGACTTCACCACTTTCGTTAATGGAGATCTCGCCTTGAGTTAAATTCTGTATATTGGGCAATTGAATAGGCCCTCCCGTTCCCAGCACCGGATATCCTTGGGAGGTAACAATCGTTCCATCAGTTGAAAGGCTGAAGCTGCCGTTTCTCGTGTAGCGCACACCGTTCGGCGTTTCGGCCGCAAAAAAACCGGAACCTTGAATGGCGAGGTCGAGCTTATTGCCTGTCTGGTTCATTGAACCTTCCGAAAAGTCCGTATATTCCCTCACTTTCAGACCGGAAAGATCTCCGTTTCCCTTTGCCTGTGCGACGCCTGTGTCTTTCATAATCTGGACAAAAATATTGTCCCTCTTGAAACCGGTTGTACTAATATTTGCGAGATTATTTGCAATCACTTCAAGCTTGAGCATCCGGGGCATCAAGCCCGAACCCGCCGCGTAAATTCCTTTTATCATAACATCCTCTGTAGATGATTGGATGACGTGCCGCACTTCTGAAGCCGCATGAGAAGCTCAACTTCGCTCTTTCCAAGACCAAATTTCTTTGCGAGCTTTTTGGTGTTTCCCACGGCTTTCGGCGATGAGGATGTTTGGATCAAATTTGCTAGCGGAGCTTTTTCATTCTCGAGAGCTTGAATGCTGAAAAGCAATTGCATCTCTCCCTGTCCTCGTTGATAGCGTTGAGCCAATTCAACGGCAACATCCTCTTCCACCGGTTCTTCGTTGACATAGACATCGAATTGTTCTGCGGGTTTCTCCTCCGGGGGCATTGGCACCGACACTTCGAGTTGCACTTCCTGCTTACTCTCCGGAGAAATGACTTTTGTCTCCTCTCTCTGCGGAGCGCGCTTTGATATAACGTACAAAATTACAGCCGTACCGGCGAGCGCGGTGCACAATGCGGTTAAAACAAGAAAGATTTGTGCGGCTCCCGAGTTCTCTGTCTCGGCGCTATTGCTGTCCGTAGCGGATGGGACGGCTGCGTTCAGTTCATTTTTCTCAACTTTTTGGGGAGAGCCTCCACGTGAAGTGTTATCGGTTGATTCACCGGTAACTGTCTCAGCCGGATTCACTCCATAGAGTGGCATGCGAGATGAACCTTGGGATTCAGGAAATGTTTCCCGTTGCAACGTATTGTAAGGAAGCGGAACAGCAGAACCCGGTGTTGGCTTCAACTGAACTCCTTTCGCTGTCGCGGGTGTCCGCCCTTGACCTGCGCTTTGAATAACCGGACCAGGGTTTTTCTGCGGTACCGAGAGAACCTTGGCAACGCCCGGTTTCGTTTGTGGCATTTCAGCAGCATCTGCGGTGCTGAGACAGGCAATCAGAGATGCAGCGATAGTCAGGTGAAGAACATTGAGAAACGGAAAACGGCTATTCTTCATTGAAGCGCCCTCCGGATTGGAAGTGTGATAATAAACGTTGTTCCTTTATTCAACTCGCTTTCGACTCGGATACGTCCTTGATGTTGAGCGATAATATTTCGCGAGATCGCAAGACCAAGTCCGGTTCCTTTCCCCTCTCCTTTGGTCGTGAAGAAAGGCTGAAAAATCTTATCAATATTTTCCTGCGTGATGCCACTGCCGGTATCCGAAAATCGAACCGTAACGTTGAACCCTTCCAGCATGCTGGAGATGAAGATTCTTCCCCCCTTGGGCATTGCATCGCGTGCATTGATAGCGAGGTTGAGAAATACCTGTTGGAGATAATTCGAATTCCCGACAACCATGGGAAGGTCGGTCGAAAGGGCCAGTTCGATTTCAATTTTGTCGGTACGGTACTCATGTTGAACCATCGCCACGACGTCTTCGATAGCCTTGTTGACGTCGGTCGGCTGCGTCATCACGTCCTCGGAGACATTGCGCGAAAAATTCATCAGCCTTTTCGTAATGGTGCTGAGCCGTTGAACGTGCTGCCGCACAAGGTCGAGCCCGTTCGGCAGAGCGACTCCGCGCTGCATCATATCCATCTGGAGCATAAGCACCTGCACAGGATTCTTGATTTCATGGACGATGCTCGCGGCGAGTTCTCCGATAGCGGCGAGCTTTGCAGCCTGGATCATCTGCGCTTCAGACGATTTCAATTGTTTGTTCGCATTCACTAGTTCCTCGTAAGTGCGCCAGTTTTCGACGCCTGCGGCTGCCTGATTCGCAAGAACGGAGAGGAGCTGAATATCTTGATTCGAAAAATCCTGCTGCAGTTTCTGCGTATGAATCAGGTAGATTCCGATAGAACGATTGCGCAGGATAAGAGGAACAATAACAAAGTTCTTTGCTGTACCGGTGGCAACAAGGCTCTCGAGGTCGGGGATAATCACCGTCTTCTTTTCGTCGAACACCCAGTCGCATATTCCCGATTCGAGCTGCTGCTGCGCCTCTTCCTTCAATCGCGGGTCTTGCCCCGGAGCAAGAGGAAGAAGAGTATTGGATGTCGAATCGAGGAGAAAAATATTGGATTCCAGAACCGGGATGACCTGCTGGGTTAAATCGAAAAGGGTCGTGAGAATTGTTTCGGGACTGACAGCCGTGCTTACGATATTCGAAAGCCGCTGCATCGCAACCAGTTCGTCGATGGAACTCCGGATCGCAAGATTGTTCTTATTGAAATTCGCGTTCTCCCGCCGAAGTGCCTGGATTGTTGTCTCCAGGGCTTTGATATACTTTTCCCGGCTTTCGATGAACGACTCGAATTGTGGGAGAGCTTCATCGAGGAGTTCGTTTCTGCTTTTCGGTTTTTCGGTTTGATTTTTCATTGCTTCATACCCTCGGCCCGAGACGAACGCAGTGACTTCTTCAACATCGCTTTGGATAACCTCGCCGTATTCTGCCATGTACTCTTTCAAGACATTTTCATCGGACAATTGCAGCCTCTCGAGCGCTTGCGGGTCATAATTGGCGCCCTTGTCAAATTCTACCGGTGCATTTCCATTGAGTTGGAGCGCGATAACATCCGCGACATGGATCAGCGCCACGAGGTCGGGGTTCAACACGGCCTTGAAGGGCTGGTGATGGAGCGCGATGGCCTCAACGAGATGATCCGGCATGTTCCAACGTTCAGCGAGCCAGCCTCCAACCTCGGCGTGAGTAACCCCGAGGACGCTTTCTTCCGCTTCGAGCATCGAGAGATCTGAATCGCGCACGATGTCAATGATGCGCCGGTACTCATTGGAAAAATAACGGTGCAAAACAGAGATGCCCATATCGTGGAGGAGACCTCCTACGAAAACCTCGCCGCTGATACGGTAGTGGAGATCGCGGGCAAGCCGCCGTGCAATGACGCCGGTCGAGATCGCATGATCCCAGAATATTCTTGCATCGAAATAGTTGTCGGATTTTTTCTGCAGTGAGCTGACGAGGGAGATGCTGATAACGATTTCCTTCAAAGCGTCAAAACCAAGAACGATGATTGCAAAATCAATCGTGGAGATTTTTTTGGGAAAGCCGTAGAACGGAGAATTGGCAATCTTCAAAACCTTCGCTGTGAGCGCTTGGTCCGAAGAGATAACCCTCCCCAGCTTCGAGGCACTCGTTCTCGGATTATCGACCAATTCGACCACTTCGAGCGCAATTGAGGGAAGCGCGGGAAGTTGGATAATCGTTTTGACTTTTTCGTGTATCTGTTCTGGCGTCATCATAGCGCTACTCTCTGTGGCTGTATGTTCCAAAGTACGTTTTTTAGCGTCGTCAGTGATCTATCGTGAAGGTCCATTACCGTCGTTTCGTCGATCTTGAGCACGCGTCCGATTTCTTCGAAGGAGACATTTTCGTAGTAGTACAGCGCAAGGATAATTCTTTGCTTTTCCGGAAGATCTCCAATCGCTTCGACGAATTGTCGTTTAATGTCGCTCACAAAATCCTCAAGCGATCGCCCGCCGTCGATATCTGACCGCATCTGCATGCAGTACTCTTCCAGCTGTTCGCGGTCGAGCTCGGTTTCGTCAAACTGAATAAGGCTGACGGCGGCCATGTCATAGGTTAATGGGCCGTCGTGCGAGAACGTTCCGAGTTGGAGCCGGGAACAGAGAACGTCGGCAACATGCACTGTCGCCGTCAGCGCCGCATCAACAGTTGCCAATTGTGGCGTGTGATGATACCGCATCGCTTCGGCAATCCGAGAGGGGAGTTGCCATTTGCTCGCAATCCAGAAACCCGCTTCGCTGTGCGAGAGGCCGGACACGGCTTCGACCGTTGTGCGGAGCCGCCCGTTTTTGGAATACCGCATTGAGTCCGCGTCGTCGTTCACAAACTGGTGAAGAATGACGTATCCGATATCGTGAAGCAGTCCGGCAACAAAGGCGTCGTTGGAATCGCATTGCTTCGAACTCTCAGCGACGTACCCGGCGATGATACCGCAGGTCAGCGAGTGATTCCATGTTTCTTCGTATTCGAAAAGGATGTTCACCATCTTTCGCAAGGCGTTATTGACGAGGAGGCTCGAAACCGTTTCCTTCAACACATCGAATCCGAGGAGAACGATCGCAAAATCGAGCGAATTGATCCTGTTGAAAAATCCGTAATACGGTGAATTTGCCTTCCGCAATATTCCCTTCGTGAGAGATGGGTCCTTCAAAAGGATGGAAGAGAGCCGGGCGATGCTGGTCCTGGGATCGCTCGCCAGATTCATGATCTCGCCTACTACAGTGGGCATGGATGTCATTTTCACTTTGACATCGAAGGGAAGTTGTTTCACGTCAATTGTTTTCATAAGCGTTTGTCCGATTGCTAGAGTGATCCTGCGAGCATCGTGCGCAAATTGCCCAGCACAGTCGTGTGAATCTGAAAGACCCGCGATTCCGAGATTCGCAGCACAGCAGCAATTTCTTTGAAAGTAAGGTCTTCATAATAATAGAGCATCACGATCAAGCGGTCTCGCTCGGGAAGGTTTTCTACAGCACCGACAATCGTGTTTTTCAACTGGTGCTGATTTGCAATTTCTGATGGATCGTCTTTTTCATCAGTCGAAAGCGCTTCGAGCCGGAAGGCATATTCCGGTGCATCGGGCGATGTCCCGGCCATCTTATTGACTTGGTGGATGATCTCCGCATACTTTTCAAGCGAGAGGGAAAGCCGGCGGGCGATATCTACGGCGGTTGTTGTCCGGGTTTCTACCTGCCCTGCACGCTGGGCGATTGCCTCTGCTTGACGTTCTGCTTTTCTGACAGACCGCGGAACCCAATCCAACTTTCTCAACTCATCCTGAATCGAGCCTTTGATTCGGCTCACCGCGTACGTCTGAAATTGAACGCCGCGCTCTGGATTGAACTTCTCGATGGCGTCCAGCAGTCCCATAATCCCGAATTGAACAAGGTCCGACCTCTCCAAAGCTGTCGATGATCGGAACGAGGAGAGGCCTATCTTGTTGACGACAAAGTTCACAAGGCCGAGGTTATCGAAAAACATTTTGTTGCGAACATCGCTCTGCAATGCCGGACTTGGCAAATCTATTATGGGAGGTTCCTGTCGCATCGTCTCTTCTATGTACTTTTGAGTGATACTTTACATCACAACTACTGTCTCATGACAAACGAGCTCATCATGCTTTCGCCTGAACAGCCGGTGTTCGTCGCTTGGCGGGCTGACCATCGGTGATGTTTTCGCGCGCCTCTGCTTCCCGCTGGTGCGGACCCGGCGAGACCATCGCAAGAACAGTTGTCGCGGCGAGTTCAACGCCGATGAACACGATGAACGCACGTGAAATCATATCGAACAGGCTTACGCCCTCCGCTCCAAATACAACCGCCGACACAAAGAACGCCAGCAGACCCAATTCAAAGACAATTGTTTTCATTGGTGTTTTCCTAATTCGGGAATAAGGGATTGATTAATGATGGTTTGTGCCGCGGCTCTTAATGAAAGCGAAGCTGCACTTGCTGGAAATCTTTTCATCACCGGCTCTTGCGCCAGGACGGCATTCCGCATATTGACGTCGAACGGAATCGATCCCAAATAGCCGATGTCGCGCTTCAAGAAGTGATCGACAGCCATTCTCAACTTCTGAACTGTTTCATCCGCCTGGTTCGGAATCTGCGCAGCGTTCATGAGAACCGAAATCCGCTCGTCGGGACGGGAGATCGAAATTGTCTTGATCACCGCGTACGAATCCATCACTGACGTCGGCTCGATGCTCGTTACAACAATGGCCTCATCCGATTCAAGAGAGTACGTTACTGTCTCCCTCGACAAGCCCGCAGAAGTGTCGATCAACAGGATATCGAAGTGTTCCTCAAGCGAAAAGAGATCCTGAAGAAAACGCTGCTGCACAAGGGTCGTCATTTCCGGATAATCGACATCGCCCGAGCTGCCCGGAAGTATTTTTAGGTTCGAATACGGACTCACAAGCGCGTCTTCAATATCCACTTTCCCGTGAAGCACATGTCCCAGTCGGTATCGCGGCGCAATCCCCAGCAACACGTCGAGGTTGCCCAGGTTTGAATCGGCGTCGACAAGGAGGACTTTCTGCCCGAAGTTGCAGAGCGCAATTGCCAGATTGAGTGCGACCGTGCTCTTTCCGACCCCCCCCTTCCCGCTCGTCACGGAAATGCGGTACGGCATTGTCGCGGTTTGCACCTTATAACTCCCGAGTGCTATTTCGCGCAGCCGTGATGCTTGATCCACTATGACTGTTTGTTCACGCATGGGCGATTATTCCCGGATAGATCATTCGTGCCAGTTTTTCAGAATCCGCCAACATGATATCGTCCGGTACACCTTGTCCTGTGGTGATGAACGAAATCGGGAGATGAGTATGAAGAGTAATATTCAGCATGTTGCCGAGCGCGACAGCCTCATCCACTTTGGAAAGAATAATTCTGTTCGGCCTCAGCACTCCGAACCGTTCGACCACCTCAAAAATTGTCCGCTTGTTTGTCGGCGCGCTGAGCACAAGATGAATCTCGTCCGGGTCGAGAGCCTGCATCAATCTCTTCAGTTCATTCAGTTCCGGTTTCATTTTTTGATTGCGCCCGACCGTATCGACAAACACAACATCCTTCGTATGGAATTTTTTTAGCGCTGCGGTCATCTCGTTCGGTTTGTAGACCACCTCCATTGGAATATCCGCAATACTCGCAAACGTGCGTAATTGCTCGATAGCGCCGATACGGTAGGTATCCGCGGAGATCAAACCGATGCTGAGGTGTTGGACGAGTTTGCCGATCGCCGCAAGTTTTGCGATCGTCGTCGTCTTCCCGACTCCCGTAGGCCCGACAAGCGCGATAACGCGAGGCCGTTTCGATTTCTCTTTTGGGGGCTGCGCAGTTATCAAAAGCCCCGCGATCTCCGCAAGGAGACTTTTTTCTACGGCTTGTTTGTTATCGCGCTGAGAGGCATCAAGTTTTCCATAGACGACCTGGACAATGTCCGCCGCCAGCTGTTCATCGACATCATTCTGCACCAGCGTTCGGTACGCCTGCTGAAGATATTGCGGCAACGCCGGCATTTTGGAGTATTTAAAATGTTCCGCTATCGATACCAGGGTGCTTTTCATTTCTTCCATTTCGGCCTTCAACTCACGAATTTCGGTCCTGTCGGCCGGGAGAAATTGATTTCTTTTCCTCAACCTTCACAGCCCGTTTCTCAAAATGTTCCGCGACGTTTTTCAATCCTTCAAAAGTGTCTCCTGCCGCCGTTTCTCTGACGCTGGCCGATGCGGCGCGCTGCAACAACTGGTTAAAGCCCGCCTCGTCCCGCCCAATCGGAGCCGGAACCGAACGCTGGACCGGCTGATCGTCGATCGCCGCAGTCACTTCCAGCATCTCCTTTCCAAGAAAATTGAAATGCTTCCCGTTAGAAATCTTTTTTGTGTTCAGAATAATCGCTTCCGGACCCAGTTCTTGTTTCATTTGTTCGGTCGCTTCTTTCATGGTTGCCCCGACGAATTTTTTAATTCTCATGATTGATCTCCAATTTTCCTGTGAATTCGATTTCTGTTTCGGCCGGTAATTCTGTGAATGACAAAACGATAACAGTCGGGAATGCAGTATGAATCAAACGGTATAAGTATGTTCTCACGGTCGCTGCACAAAGCACTATCGGGCGAAGCCCTGCCCCGATTGACTGTTCCACTTTCTCGGTCAGCCCTTTGTGGATGGATTCGATCATCGCCGGCGAGAGCCCCAGGCTCGGACTGCTCTCCCGTTGATTCTGCAATGCATTGGTAATCAGCTGCTCGAGACGCGGACCGACAACGATCGCGCGAATCACCCCCTTCGAATCACGGTACATGTGTGCGATTGTTTCAGAGAGAGAATGCCGCACATATTCCGTGAGCACATCGACATTCTTTGTAACGCGCGCATAGTCCACGAGCGATTCCAGAATCGTCACCAAGTCGCGGATAGGGATGCCTTCCTTCAGAAGGTTCTGCAGCACTTTCTGAACAGTCCCCGTCGGCAGAAGCTCCGGAGTCAAATCCTCAACAACTGCCGGATAATCTTTCTTCAAATTCTCGATCAATTTTTTTGTATCCTGCCTCCCCAAAATTTTATCCGCGTTCCGCCGCAGGATCTCTTGTAAATGGGTCGAGAGAACCGCGGACGGTTCGACGACGGTGTATCCACCAATTTCCGCACGCTCGCGCTCGTTCGTGCGTATCCAGAGTGCGGGAAGACCGAACGCAGGTTCTTTCACTGCAATACCGTCGATGTGTTCCTCAACTCCTGCAGCGTTCATTGCAAGCAGACGGTCCATCACGAGACGATCAGTCGCAATAACATTGCCGCGTATCTTGACGACATATTGATTCGGTTCCAGCTGAAGATTGTCGCGAACTCTGACCGGTGGAATCAGAATACCAAGCTCAAGCGCCAGCTGTTTGCGAATATTGGTAATGCGATTGAACAGGTCTCCTC
>CAWJKX010000008.1:0-14031 GCA_963843065.1 uncultured Bacteroidota bacterium | reverse complement strand
GAGTGTTATCCTTTTGGATATCAAAATGCCGGTGATGAACGGCCTTGACGCGATTATACCGATCAAGAAACTCTCCCCCGCCTCGAACATCATTATGCTCACCTCCTACGACCTCGACGAGAATATCCGTTTAGCGATGAAACGGGGAGCTTCCGGCTACTTGTTGAAAACTGCTTCACCGGATGAAATTGTGAGGGCCATTGAAAGTGTGCAGCAAGGAGGCTTGCCGCTCGACCCAACGATCACAAAAAGGATGATGGCCGCGTATGTCGGATGGGAGGATGAAGAAAATGCTTTTGGTCTCTCACGGAGAGAAAGGGATGTGCTAAAATTATTGACTCAAGGGATGAATAATGTGGAAATAGCCCAAATGCTTTGCATCAGCCGTTTTACCGTCGAAACCCATTTGAGAAATATTTTCCATAAACTCGACATTCACAGCCGCCAAAAACTGCTTGTGAAAGCCATCAAAGACCGAATAGTATAACATCCTTGCAATATCGCGGAACTTCTATAAATACCTGATTCTTGGTATTGCTCCTCCGCCTTTCTCCTTCTATCTTATTTTGTTACGTTACCGAATAGAGCCCTGTTGCCCTTCACGGGGGGAGAAGGGCCTGCGTGGGTAATATTTTTTGTGAAAACTGTATTCGCTGTTTTACCGTTTCCGGCAAGTGATTGATGTATGCATTGATCTACAATAGAGCCTGTCCAATGTATAAATTGAGACCGCTCGGTAACATCCCGACTCTCGCTTGCAGGTTGCTGAAAAACACTTTTATGAGCCGCCAAGCCACGAAGTAATTCTAATCGAATTGCTATCTCAACTGTTGATGAGATTGGCCGCCAAAGTTTTTCACTTGAATTTCTTAGCAGCTTTGTGTCTTCTGCCGACCCCAAGAGTTTCTTCGGAAAGGCATCACTTTGTGAGTGGCAAGTTGTATTGACTTTTTCGTCATCCTGAGAGTAATGATCCGAGACTTCTGAAGAATTGGCAATGAAAGGTCATTCTCATCCCGCCGCAAGCCGGCGGGAGAAGAATCTATTCGTTCAATTTGAAAAGAAAAACTGGATTCTTCGTCTCCCGACGAAATGCGTCGGGATCCTCAGAATGACATTACTCAGGCATTTTTCAGAAGTCTCGATCTTTAATCACAGGAAACGCTGAGAACTTCACCAAACTTCTTGCCCATATACAGCTGCCGCCCGGAAACACGCTGGATTGAGAAAAACTAATCCGGCAGTATATTCGATACCTCTCGCCTAAAATCCCGCAACGAAACAGTTCATCATTGCCTTTTTGAAATCGTCCGAGGGGATTCTTCTTAAACTTCTTTTTTGGGAAACACAAGAATTTTCACGCCAGCGGTGGGAAGAGGGAAACTGCTGGCATTCTCAGAATTGCATTTTTTTGCGAAATATTTTTTCCTTGCATTTTATGCCTCTTGTTACGACACTATACCGCGATGTTATCATTATTTAAAATCACTCGGCTGCGCCGAAAAATGAAGGCGAATGACAATGAAGGAATTCTATCAGCAAGTTCCGGAGAATCATCGGAGTCATTGGAGAACAGCCGCAGGTAACCTATTCTTTTTGTCTACGGCGCTCGTTGGCGCAGCGGCAATCCTCGGGACCTTCGTCCCCAAAACAACGACACGGTGCAATGGATCTTGAACATGAAAAGCGGGTCGTTATGACATTGGATGCAGGAGGGACGAATTTTGTTTTTTCCGCTATTCAAGGAAACACCGAGATCGTGCCGCCGGTAACGTTTCCGTCGCATGCAGACAATCTTGACGACTGCCTTGCGACACTCGTCAACGGATTCACGGAGATAAAAAAACAACTGCCGGCTCACGCGGTCGCGATCAGTTTTGCGTTTCCCGGCCCCGCAGATTATCCCGCCGGCATTATCGGAGACTTGGGGAATCTTCCGGCGTTCCGGGGAGGAGTTGCGGTCGGTCCCATGCTCAAGGAAGTCTTTCACCTGCCGGTGTTTATCAATAACGACGGTGATCTATTTGCATACGGCGAAGCAATCGCCGGATTCTTGCCGTACGTGAACGGTCTGCTGGAAAAAGCGCACAGCCCGAAGCGGTTCCACAATTTGTTTGGCGTTACACTCGGAACCGGATTCGGAGGCGGCATAGTGCGCAACGGCGAATTATTTATCGGCGATAATTCCGGTGGCGGCGAGATCTGGTTGATGCGGAACAAAATCGATCCTTCTGTCAACGCGGAAGAGGGGGCCAGCATCCGGGCGGTGCAGCGGGTGTATGCTGAACGGTCGGGCATTGGTTTTGACCAGGCGCCCGCTCCCAAAGAAATATTCGAAATCGGCGCCGGCAAAGCGAAAGGCAATGCGTCAGCCGCTCTTGAGGCGTATCGCCGATTGGGTGAAGTCGTCGGCGATGCACTCGCCAATGCTTTGACCCTTATCGATGGACTGGCGGTGATCGGCGGAGGGCTTTCAGGCGCACATTCGCTTTTCTTACCGGCACTCGTTTCCGAGATGAACGGCAAATATCATCTGCCGGGCGGGAAAAATTTTCCGCGGCTCGAAGTCAACGTATATAATCTTGAAGATGCGGGTGAACTGGACATTTTTCTCACTGGGGCAAAGAAAGAAATTGCCGTCCCGGGCACAGCTGGTACCGTGCAGTATGATCCGTTGCGGCGGATCGGCGTTGGCATCTCAAAACTTGGGACGAGCGAAGCTGTCGCGATTGGTGCCTATGCGTTCGCGCTTCATGCACTTGATAAGAAGTAACCGAGCGTACGTTCAGCACTTATCGGACAGCTTACAAGAAAGCAGATTTCTACCCATTGGGAATGACGTAATCCCCTCTTTTGAATTATAACACTGAGACAACATATTTTTAACACCCTCATTACATTGCTGCGGTATATTCTACAAGGCTCAATTGATCCATAATAAATGCCCCTGTAAAGCGCCGTTTTTTGGCTTGCTTCTGATGATTGGTTTTCTAATATTTCACTCAACGATAAACATACCCCTCATCGAAGCTGTCGTGAGTTTGCAAAGATCGCATGGAGGAGCAATGCAGCAACGGGTACTGCCATTTCTTCTAAATTTTGTTCTATCCTTTTCTCATTCCAATCGATTTACTGGACAAGCCGTCGACCTTCAATAGTCGATAAAAACCAAATTAATTTCACTGTATTTACAACCCTATCTAGAGGAACTACCATTATGAAAAACACTGCTACAAAAGTTTTGTTCTTGGCGCTTGCGTTCCTGTTTATCGGACTAGCTTCAACAGCCCAGGCACAAACGCCTCAAAAAAAATGGAGTGATACTTCAGGTGTTTCATGGTTTCCAGCCGCTGCTGACACCGCCGCTCTTGCGCTTAATCCTGCAACAAACCACCTTATCTTTGCCTCTCGGGCCGCTAAAGCATTCATGATCTTAGATGCTGCAACGGGCGATACTCTTGGGCGTTTGGATACGACAGGTTTTTACACATGGGCCGGCAATAAAGTATTTGAAAAAATAGGCGTTTCTAACGACGGAAGGATCTATGCCGCAAACCAGGTAACAACAGTAAAAGCGGCGACCCCGGTCCAGATTTACACATGGGCAAATGAATCCGCGAAGCCTGTACTTGCTTTTTCAAGCTCCACGATTGTGGGACCGCAGCTTGGTGATGCGCTGGCTGTAGTCGGACACGGCGACTCGACCTATGTCTATCTGGGAGGGAATGCTACTACGTCTAAAGTTCAAGTATTCCAGATTTATAATGACTCTTTGCTCGTCGTCCGAAAAACTATCACCGTTGCCCCCGCATCGAACGGCGCCACCAGTATCGCTCCGATGACATCGGGTTTTGGTCCCTTCTGGTTGAAAAAATCGGGAAAAGTCGCCATACAATTTGATACTTCCGGTACGCCGATTGACACGTTAGCCTCGGCTGCTTTGGCGGTCACGGCAACATCGGCCCGGTACTATCAAGTCTACGGCCGAAAATATATTTTTGCCTTTGATGGCAATGTGAGCCCCTCTACGGCCCGGATCGTTGATGTTACGAACGGACTTGGGAGCGGGATTGCTTACGTCACAGCCATCACACCGTCGCTTGGCACGAAAGCAAACGGCTCTGCTTTAGGCGAGGCAATTTTTAACCCAGCCGACAGCAGTATGATTGTTCTGAGCACCAACAACTCTATCGGTGCCTACAGCACTACGAAAGTGAGTGCACTTGCAAAAACATTTACTCGAAGTCCCTATGTGCCGCTTTCAGGCGCCGTCGATTCTGTGACCGCTAATATTGTCAACCTTCAAAAAATTGCTAATGCGAAGTTGCGGTATATGGCAGCTCCGGACACCGTTGGCGCATCAGTGGCCATGGCCCTCACTTCGGGGGATTCACTTAACGGTATATGGACCGGTGTTATCCCGGCGATACTGGACACGAACAGCGCTCGAATAAGCTACAAGTTCGATGCGACGGATGTAACGGGGACGGAAGCCATAACTCCCGGCCCAGCCGGATACTTTGCCGGCGTTTCAAAAATGTCTCTCAGTCCAACGCGGGCGGAAGATACTACAACCGGAGCGATATTGTGGAGTGGATATGGGCTTCGTGTGACCGGTGTTGACATCTTGGAAGACAGTTTGATCGGTGTACTCGGCAACTACACGAGTATTATGGTGCAGGACGACCAGGGGGGAATGGATTTTTATGACTATGGCACTACTCCATATAGAATACACCGAGGTGAGTTGTACACTATTGTAGGCCAACTCTATCAGTATGATGGAGCTATCGAGATTGAATCCGCGGTATATAACGGCCATCTGGATGTGACTGATGACGGACCCGGCGTGCTTCCAGTTCCTAAACTGCTGACACTTCACGATATCTCCTGGGCTCTCCAAGGCGAGCAGGTGGAAAATTCGCTTGTTCAGGTTCATCATGTCCGGCTGACGGCTTCCTCGCTTGCTTGGCCGGCCGCCGGTGCAGGAGGTACAAACCTTACAGTAACGGATAACGGTATTGATTCGTTGACTCTCCGAATTCCTACAGGGAGCAACGCAAACGGCGCTCCGACTCCCCGCCAGCCATTTACTGTGACCGGTGTTGCAACTCAATACGACGCAGCGGCTCCATATAAATCTGGATATGAGATCTATTTGCGTAATCTGAACGATATCGGCACTGAAATCAAAGTCGCATTAACAGATACAACAAAAGGTCTTGCCGGTTCCGACGTGAGTATTACAGCTGTGTCCGATAGTCTGAACGGACTGGGAGTTCTCTCCTATCGATTTTCCGCCGCCTTCGACTCCACGTTGCTTAAATTCAAGGGAGCCACCGCGACGGGAACGATCAGCAGCGGATCTACATTCTCAGCTACGCCGCAGAATGCGGGACTGGTAAATATTATGGACACGACATCTACCGCGCTCACAGGTTCCGGACCGCTTTTTATCCTCACATTTACAGTGCTGAAGCCTGGAGTCGCATCAGTTGCGCTGACTGGCCAGTTCAACGCTGGTAATCCCGTTGCGGTTGCAATGGGAGGTGTTGTGAATGGTGGAATGCAAATGGAAGTAGAACCGAACGATACGATCACGACAGCAACTCCCATAACGTTCGGATATCCGGCCGGCGGTGTGCTTTCCAAAACATCGGGTGATCCCGATTTCTATTCTTTCCAAGTGCCGGTAGGTCATCTCATCGTTGACGGAGTCGATAGCGCCAACACAACCAACCTGAGGTTGTCGCTCTACGATAACACGGGAAAAATGCTCTACGATATTGACCGGAATATTGATGAGCGGCTTGAATATAACATTACGACCGCCGGAAAATATTATGTTCGTGTACTCGGGCATGTACTCGGCGTTAGTGGGCTTGGAGGTGCTGCGTATGCCACCGGACCGTATCAATTGAATACAAGAATCGGCACTCCGACCGACGCCCGTGAACCAAACGACGGTCCGTTGTTCGGATTCTTCAATCTTGTAACTCCGGCAGGGTTTAGTTATTCCGATACGACGAATACTCTCGACCCTGGCGTTGGACTTCCGGGAAGTGATTGGGATTACTTCAGCATCGTTGCTTCGCAGGGACAAACAATCACACCTCTTGTTCAGACAAAATCCTTTAAATCGACCTCAACGTTGAACCATGTGCAGCTGTCGCTGTACCGAAAGAATGCTTTTTCTTCGGCACTGACTTCAGCTTCAAGCACCACCGGCTCAGATGTCACGTTTTCGTATGCGGTGGCGGTGGCAGACACGTATTATGTGCTGGTCACGAACACGGCACCGTCAGAAGCAGGACCTGCCGCACGCTACAAATTAACGATAGGCACACCGACCGGTGTGCTTGAAAACGTGATCAGCCTGCCGAAGGAATTTACTCTGGATCAGAATTACCCAAATCCGTTTAACCCGACGACCACGATCAGGTTCGCATTGCCGAAAGACGCCATGGTATCGTTGAAAATATACGACGTGCTCGGACGTGAAGTGCGCACGCTGGTGAACGGACGCGTCAGCGCCGGGTATCAACAGGTGGTATGGGACGGGCGGAATGAATTCGGTTCCCAGGTTGCCTCGGGAATGTATATCTACCACATTTCCGCAGGTGATTTCGTTTCGACAAAGAAAATGATGATGTTGAAGTAGGGCTCTCGGGCTGTTTTACTCAGTTGTAAAAACAATGCCACGTGCTGCGACAGTACGTGGCATTGTTTTGTACATAATCAGCTTGATTCGTTTTTCTAAATCAAGTATATTGACTCGGTTCTTCTCTCGATACTTCTTTATCGATGCGGCCTCCTGGATGAAACCACTATGAATACTATAGTAAGGACATGAAGCAAAGGGTTCCTGCACATATCGAAGAAATGATGGCGGCATCGAAGTTTCATGCAAGCCATTCTACGCGATTGTTCATTTCTCGTTCCACATTATCCTATTACCGGTAGCACATGCTCAACTATGTCTGGATGTCGCTCATTGTCATCGGGCTTCTTGTCGGTGCCGGGAAAGATATCAACGATGAAGTGAGGAACACGTACCGCAACGGCATTCCGATGGACGCAGTAGTGTGTGTTGAAAAAACACCGACGGCGTTGCGGCAGACGTGGGATGGGGAACTGGTCATCTCCTCCGAAACGTTCAACCGGTTCTACGGGATAACCTCGGCGGCATCCGAGGTCCGCCAGCCGGTGGAGATGACGACATTGTCATCCGGCAAGACCACAATTGCAATTCTTGTTGACGATTCATCGCCGGCATTCTGGAAAGAGATGGCGAAAAATTCGAGCAGCAAAGATAAATTGCTCGGCACAGTGAATGCCGTAAAGTTCTCCGAAGACAAAACCACCGTGCAGGTTTCCTTCCTTCTTGAAAAAATTAACTACGTGAAAATCCGTGCGATCACAAGAGCGGCGCTCGATTACGCCGACACTGCCGTTACAATTTCGCTCGGGCTTATCGGCGTGATGGCGCTATGGCTCGGCGTCGTGAAAATAGCCGAAGAAGCCGGCTTGCTCAAAATGCTGACCAGATTGTTAAGGCCGATCACCTCACGGCTTTTTCCCGACGTTCCTGCCGACCATCCAGCCGTCGCTGCGATGATCATGAACATTGCGGCGAACATGCTCGGCTTGAACAATGCCGCGACGCCGCTCGGCTTGAAAGCTATGGAGGAATTGAATAAGCTGAACCCGAAATTAGGAACAGCAACGAATGCGATGTGCACCTTTCTTGTCATCAATACTGCCGGATTGACATTAATTCCCGCGACAGCGATCGCGATCAGGGCAGCTCAGGGCTCAGCCGAACCGGGTATCATTATCGGGACCTCGATTTTCGGGGCAGGATGTGCGACCGTTGCAGGCCTTGTCTCAGTAAAGATTCTGGAACGGCTTCCCCGCTATAAAAAAGACCTGCTTGTTGACAGCAACGCCTCGGAATCAAGTCATGGTTGAACTATTCCGAAATATTATCAATATTATTTCTGTCGCCGCTATACCATTGATGTTCTTTGTCTTCGTGGGATGGGGCATTGTGCGGAAGGTGAAAGTCTATGAGGTGTTTGTCGAGGGGGCGAAAGACGGATTTCACGTTGCCATAAAGATTATCCCGTATTTGGTTGCCATGCTTGTTGCCATAGGGATTTTTCGTGCAAGCGGGGCGATGGACGTCGTGATCGCGGTTCTGTCGCCGGTTTCTAATCTTATCGGAATGCCCGCTGAGACAGTTCCTCTTGCGATCCTGCGGCCTTTGTCGGGGAGCGGCTCAATGGGGTTGATGACGGAACTAATGAAAGTGCACGGCCCGGATTCGTTCATCGGAGTTCTTGCTTCTACCATGTATGGCAGTTCGGAAACAACGTTCTATGTTTTAGCTGTTTATTTTGGCGCAGTCGGTATCAAGAATACACGGCACGCCCTTCCGGCGGGAATAATCGCCGACATTTTCGGAATGTTGGGCGCTCTCTTTATATGTCGAACATTTTTTGGTGTATGATATGAAAAAGATAATGAAAAGTTATTTTCTTGCGATGATGATGTTCGCGCTTATCTCTTCGACCGCGATGGCGCAAAAATCCCTTGCGACGATGACCGGGCAACCTGACCCGAGTTCGATGACCGGCGGGCTTGGACTTACCTGGATAAACGGGCAGGAATACTATCTTATCAACTTTGCTCCGGACTTGGCATTCGGAAAGTTTGGCTTCGGGTTAGACGTCAATTTGCTAATCAGCAGCTCAGACCAGAAAATCCGAAAAGCAGGATTCGATTCGACAGCGTACGATTATGTCCGCATGATCCGTTATGTACGTTGGGGACATAAAGGGGACGATGTGTACGCGCGCCTTGGAGTGCTGGATTATTCACAGCTCGGGCATGGTTTTATCATGTACTTGTATAATAACAGCCCTAGCTACGACGACAGGCGGCTTGGTACTGAATTCGATTTGAATTTCGGCAAGTATGGCCTGGAAACCGTCTACAGCGATTTCGCGCGGCTTGGGGTCGTCGGCCTGAGGGCGCATGTGAATCCCTTCCAGTTCACGACAATCAGTAGCATACCGGTGATTGGGAAATTTGAAATCGGTGCGACGTGGGCGGGGGACTTGCGCCGCGACTCGAAGGATACCGGCTACACAATGGTGAACGGCGTGCCAACTACATCGAATGATGGAGCGATAAGCATCGTCGGTGCTGACCTCGGTTTTCCCCTGGTGCGTGTCCCAACGGTGAGCTCAACACTGTATGCCGATTATGCGAAAATACTTTCGTTCGGCAGCGGAGAAGCGGTCGGACTGCAAACAGATTTTTCCGGGATGGGGCTCCTCAACATCTTTACAAAGTTTGAGCGCCGCTTTAATGGAGAAAAATTTATTGCAGATTATTTTGATACATTCTATGAACTCGATCGTTATGAGCTTGCCGGTACGGTATTTTCCAGCAAGGCTCAAATGCTTGATAATGCCACAACCGCCGAAGCCGGATATTTCGGCGACCTGACGATCGCAATCCTCGGCAAGCTGCAAATTCGAGGAACGTATTCAAAACTCGATAATGTCGATACGAGCGGCACGCTGCACATCGGCACGTCGACCGGGAATATGCTTCCGATATTTATTCTTGACGCGGGATACGATAAGAAATACATCAAAAACAATAAAGATGTTTTCACGCTGGATGAACGCTCGCTTCTGCATGCTTCAATCGGATACAAACCGTATCCGTTCATGATTGTTTCGATGCTTTATTTGTGGACATTTGTGCCGGTTGTTGATGCGAACGGCAATACGTCCTTTGCGACACAGAAGCGTGTGGAGCCGAAAGTATCGATCGTGTTTCCTCTCTGACGCGACGGCGGACTCGTCTGCAAGACGGCGCCCGTTTTCAGTACATGGGATTGTAATGAATGTGAAATTGTGCCTTGTTGTGATGTGCCTTGCCGCAGGTTCATGGCTTTCTGCGGCACCGGTGGTAGTGCCTTCGGCAGTCGCATCCGTAACGGTGTACAACGACCGTGCAGCTGTCATGCGCAGTGGACATGTTTCGCTTCAGCCCGGGAATTATCTCCTATCCTTTAACAACCTGCCTGCAAACATTGTCGACCAATCGGTGCGTGTCTCCGGGGAAGCCGCCGGTGCAAAAATTCTGGATGTCCATGTTGAAACATCCTTCCTCGACACGATTCCCGAAGAACGGATGCACACGCTGCAATCAAAAATCCAGGAGTTGCAAGCGGAGATAAACGAATTCAGCGACCGGCTTACCATACTGGGCACTGAACGCGAATTCATACTGCAGATCAAAGCCCAAACAGCCGACAATATCAACAAGGATTTGAAAGTGCAGCGCCCGACGATTGAAGACTGGCAAAAAGTGCTCGCCTTTTTCGATTCAAACCTGAATAAAAACTTTGCTGAGCAGCGCAAAATTGTCGGCAATCGTGTGGACATTCAAAATAAGATCGATGCGCTGCAACGGCAGATCAATCAAATCTCTCCGCGTTCCCGGAGGTCGGTTAAAAATATCGTGGTGGAGGTTCAGGTTGAAAAAGCAGGGGAAGTTCGGCTCGTCACCTCGTACGTTGTCGCGGGTGCTCGTTGGTACCCGCAGTACGATGTGCGCGTATCGACGGAATCGCAGGATGTTGAACTCGGCTATTATGGATTTATACAACAGAATACCGGGGAGGACTGGTCGAACGTCGATATTTCCTTGTCGACGGCACGCCCGGATGTCGGCGGAGTGAAGCCGGAGCTGTTTCCCTGGTACCTCAACATAGCACAACCGATGCCTGCGCTTCAAAAGGGCGTGTCAAACGCTCAGATTACGGCGCATAAGAAGATAGAATTGTCCGATCAACCTGCGGCAGCCGGTGTCATGGCGGCTATGGAAGAGCCGGTTGCAGAAGTCGAGACACAAGCGACATCAGCGATGTTCCACATTCCCTCTCAATCGACCATTCCTTCGGACAATGTGCCGCATAAAGTAACAATTGCAATTGATAAATTGCATGCAGATTTTTCCTACTCGTCAACGCCCAAACTTTCGCCGTTCGTGTATCTCAAAGCAGCCGTCAAGAATACAACCGCAGTACCGCTCCTTGGCGGGAATGTGAATATTTTCTCCAACGATGATTTTGTGGCAGCGTCATCGATGAAAATGACCTCCCCGGACGAATCGTACGACGTGTATCTCGGCGTCGACCCGGCGATCAAAATTGAGCGGAAACTGGTTAATAAATTCATCGACTATACGGGAACGTTTACAAGGAACGTCAGGGTAACGTACGAGTTTAGCTTCACGCTGGAGAACACCAAAAAATCAGAACAAAAAGTAACGGTGCAAGACCAACTGCCGGTATCGCAGAATGAAAAAATTGTTGTTGAACAGGTAGAACCGGCGGAGAAGGAAGTGCGCCGGGATGACCAGGGGTTCATAAATTGGATCATTACATTGAACCCCGGTGAAAAGAAAAGCTGGAAGCTAAAGTTCAATGTTGAATACCCACAAGGAACCGCCATATCCGGAATCGAATAAAACAGAATGAATATCTTCAATCAACTCATCGTTTCACTCCTTCCGTTAACTCCTAAATCAATTGTCGCCCGATTTGCAAAACCGTATATAGCAGGAGAAGACCTTGCCGATGCAATATGCACCGTGAAGGCGCTGAACGCCGGGAAGGCGGTGGCGACCGTTGATGTGCTCGGCGAGGACATCACTACGCGCGAAGAAGCGATTGCCGCGCGGGAAGAATGCAAACGGGTGCTTGCTGCAATCGCGGATAACGCACTCGATTCCAACATTTCGGTCAAGCTGACGCAGCTTGGCCTCAAGATCGACACCCCCTTTTGCCAGTCGAACGTCGAAGAAATTCTGGAGGCCGCGAAAGCGAAAAATAATTTTGTCCGCATCGACATGGAGGACCAATCCTGCACGGACGATACGCTGAAGATCTTTCGTGCGGTGAAGGAGAAATACTCGAACGTTGGCATCGTTATCCAAGCATATCTCAGGAGAA
Organism: uncultured Bacteroidota bacterium; assembly: GCA_963843065.1. GTDB lineage: Bacteria > Bacteroidota > Ignavibacteria > UBA10030 > UBA8401 > JAGVPT01. Next base: position 1,994 of record CAWJKX010000008.1, on the reverse strand, counting down.
GTGAGGTTGATATTCGCCAGCTTGCCGCAGAGAAGGCGAAGGTTCGGCTCTGCAAAGGAATCTATAACGAACCGGTCGAGATCGCGTTCAAAAGCAAAGGAGAAATACAGCAGAACTATCTTCGTTTGCTTAAGATATTGCTCGACGCCCGATGCTATGTCGGTATCGCCACACACGATGATGTGCTGCTCAACGGGGCCAAAACGATGATCAGGGAAATGAAGCTTTCGCCCGGCGACTACGAATTTCAAATGCTGCTCGGCGTTCGCGGGGAGAAGCGCAATGAATTGATTCGCGACGGACACCGTCTGCGTGTGTATACGCCGTACGGAAAGCTGTGGTACGCATACTCTGTCCGCCGTTTGAAAGAAAATCCGCAAATGGCAGGGTACATCGTAAAAAGTGTCTTCCTGGGCGATTCATAAGAACTAGTTTTATTTCCTTTTAAAGTTTTTCTAAACCGCCAAGGCGCCAAGCGCGCCAATAAGATATGGGTAACAATACTCTTGGCGTTCTTCGCGTCTTGGCGGTAAAAAATACTTCATGAAACCGTATTAGATTGAATAAACTCCCCACCATCGACGCGCAATTTATTATCTAAAAAAGGAGAGTATCATGGCTGAAACAAAATCCACGGGAAGCGGCGGATCGGCATTCAGGCCGTATGTTCCGGCAGAAACTTCGATGACGGAATTTTCCGTCCGCGCGCTCCTGATCGGGCTTGTCATGTGTGTCGTTCTCGGCGCTGCGAATGCATACCTCGGATTGAAGGCCGGCATGACAATCGCCGCCACCTATCCCGCCGCGGTGATCGGAATGGCTCTACTGCGCTTGATGAAAGGTTCGATCCTGGAAGAGAACTTCGCGCGTACCGTCGGCTCCATCGGCGAATCGGTTGCCGCCGGAGCGATATTCACCATCCCTGCATTTTTCATCGCCGGGATATGGCCGGACTTTGCCACCGCAGGGCATTATCTCATCTCCACCGTCATCATGTTTGTCGGCGGTGTTTTGGGAATTATGTTTGTTGCATTGCTTCGCCGTGTGATGGTTGAAGACGTCGAGCTGCCATTTCCGGAATCTGTTGCGGCATCGGAAATTCACAAGGCAGGACGCGGCGGCGGAACCGGTGCGAAGTTTCTTTTCAGTGCAATGGGTATCGGAGCGTTGATTCAGTCGGCCGTTCAGTTTAACATTTTCTCGGCGGCATGGGAAAAGTTCGTTGAGTTTTCCAAGGCGACCATTGGATTGCGCGGAAGCGGGAATGTAACAGCGCAAAGCGGTTTACTTCTCAGTTCACCGGCGGTCAGCCCCGCATATATCGGCGTCGGCTATATTATCGGCCCGAAGCTTTCTTCGCTGAATTTTAGCGGCGGTCTGCTCGCGTGGGGACTCTTTGTTCCGATCCTCACGTATTTCATCGGCCCGACCCTGATGTCCGCCGGCGGTGCGCCGACGAACGAGTCGTGGATTGCATTGGCAGACAACGTGTGGCGCTTCATCGTCCGTCCGATTGCCATCGGCGGCATGCTTGTGAGTGCAGCGTTCACCCTGTTCCGGATGAGAAAGAGTTTGATCACGGGAATCGGGCGCTCCGTCGGCGACGTGAAGAAAGCAGCAACCGGCGAGCATGTTCAAATGCGGACCGAACAGGACCTGAGTTTCAAATGGGTCATGTTCGGAATAATCGCAGCTTCAGTGGCGACATTTTTCATCTACGATTATTTTGCACAGGATGTTGTGGCAGCGCTGGTTGCAACGATTGTGATGGTCATCGCCGGATTCTTTTTTGCCGCGGTGTCCGGCTACCTGGTAGGAATTATCGGCTCAAGCAATAATCCTATTAGCGGATTAACGCTGTCAACATTGCTTGTGGCAGCGTTGCTGATGGTCGCTCTGGGAATGAAGGGGACTGCCGGCGTGGCGGCTGTTCTCGGGGTCGCGGCTGTCGTCTGCGTTTCCGCGGCCGTTGCGGGAGAAATGCTGCAAGACCT
>CAWJKX010000007.1:0-28218 GCA_963843065.1 uncultured Bacteroidota bacterium | reverse complement strand
ATGTATTGCTGCATACCAACAGCTTGAATGGACCAATAGTTTTCCGGAGATAACGGCCAGGGTATGCCCCGCAATGTGCGAGGCAGCCTGCACTCTTTCAATAAATATCAGTCCGGTGTCGATACGGCAGATCGAATTGTTCGTCGCCGAGCGGGCATTCGAAAACGGATGGGTCGTTCCATCCCTTCCGGTTGTTGAAACGAAGAGACGCGTCGCCGTTGTCGGATCCGGGCCGGCCGGTTTAGCAGCGGCTCAGAGATTACGGCACCTCGGAGATTCCGTGACCGTCTTTGAGAAGTCGGACAAAGTGGGAGGGATTCTCCGTTATGGAATTCCTGATTTCAAATTAGAGAAATGGGTCATCGACAGACGATTGGAGCAGATGAGATCGGAAGGGGTTCGCTTTGAAACGAACGTCAATGTGGGAGAAGATATTTCCTCAAAAGAATTGAGAGAATCATTCGACGCAATCGTGCTCACCCCAGGAGCCGGCCATCCGCGCGGCTTGAATGTTCCCGGTAGCGAGCTTAAAGGAGTTCATCAGGCGATGGACTATCTCGCGCAATCGAATATGTTTGTGGCCGGAGCCAGGAAACAGGATGAGATTATATGGGCTGAAAACAAAACCGTCATTGTGATTGGCGGCGGCGATACCGGCAACGATTGTGTCGGTACAGCAATCCGACAAGGAGCAAAAGAAGTATATCAATTCGAAATTCTCCCCAAACCCCGTGAATGGGACAAACCATTCAATCCGGATTGGCCAGACTGGCCGAAGATTCTTCGGAGTTCTTCTTCTCATGAAGAAGGTTGTCATCGAGATTGGTCGGTCGGGACGAAGAAGTTCTCGGGGAACGGATCGAAACTTGAAAAAGGGGAATTCGTGCGCCTTGAATGGAACAAAGACGCGAACGGGAATAATCAGGGAATGGTAGAAATACCCGGCTCCGAATTTACCGTCAACGCTGACCTCGTCTTTTTAGCGATGGGCTTTCTCCATGTCGAACACGGAAAACTTACTCAGGACCTCGAGGTTGCTCTGGATGAAAGAGGAAACATCAAGACCGATGGAAAGTATGCAACATCCGTTCGAGGAGTCTTTGTCGCCGGTGATGCCATGACAGGGGCGAGTCTTGTTGCACGGGCGATGCGCCACGGTCGTGAAGCTGCGGAAGCATGCCATGAGTATTTGGCGCAGGTCAATTAATTTTCATTTTGAGTTGCTGGCTCCTCCGCATTCCTTTTACATCTTCTGGGGAGCTTGATGATCTCATGCGTAGGTCTCGTGGGGATAGCTCAGCTTTATAGCGGGCGAATCATAATCCTTTCATTTAAATCAATTCTCTAATTTTTCCGCGGTAATTTATCCGGCGGTTACCTTCGTGCCTCTATTTCATGGAGGCAAAGGATGTTTTTGTCTAAACGAGGCGACATCTACTGCCTGTGGTATATAGCATTACTGCACCCGGTTATTCCAGTCCGTATGGAATGACGCTTGGAGGATATTCCACGGTGAACTTGAGCATGATAACCTGCTTCTCACCCGGCGCGAGTTTCAATTTCCATCGAAGCATTCCATCGGCATCGGGGACCATGGCATCAGACTTCGGTTCCAGCAATTCGACAACGATCTTTTCGTCTGCGGAGACAGGCACCTGATCGGTGAGTGAGACCTCGACCGGATATTTTTTGTGGTTCTCGATGATGTTTTCAAACTCATACCTCGTGCGGGTCTTCGTTGAGAAAGTCCCGACGCTCTCCGTAAAACGGCTGACAATCTTGCGTTCGACACGGATCGCATCGTCGATTCCGAGGTTCAGGGAGAACGAATCGGCCGGCATAATCGTTTTGATCGGTACGGAAGCGACAAAGGAATTGTCGAGGAACACATTTGCATCTCCGGCAAGCAGCGGATAGTCTTCGATGTTCTTCCCCTTTCCTTTTAAAAATGCTGCCTGCACTGTTTTAGGAACCACTTCGTACGAAAAGTCGATCGGAAAATTCTCAATTGCTATTCCAATTTTGTGATCTTGATTATCGCTCGGTATCGACTGTTTGGATTGAATCGAGAAACTCGACGAGGTTAACTGCGTTGCGGCAATAGAGGCTTCCGATGATACCACATTAACGATCGACGTAGAGGCGAGCTGTTGATTGATGGACGACAACTGGCCTTGTGCTTGAGCTGTTACCACAACCTCCTGCCCCGAAACAATAGATGCCTGAAGGTAAAAAAATTGATTGGCACCATTTGATTTTGACATACGGACATCCGCCTGTCCTTGTCCCTGGTATCCAACGTACGATGCCCTCACTTTGTACGTTCCTTCTGGAATGTTATAGATGACATAATTCCCATTCAGATCGGTTGAACCGCCTAACGAAGTCCCCTCAATAATGACGTTTGCACCAACGAGGGCTTGGTCGGTTTCGGAGTCGAGCACCCGACCGGATAGAGTATTTCCCGTAAGAGTCGGTGTCGGAGCCGGGAGAGGTCGCGCCGAGTGTTTGGAATGGACGGGCCGGGCACTAGGAACCGGCCTTGAATCGACCGTCCATCGCACGAGAGACGGAACTGTTTGGCTCATCGCAGGCTGGGCAGTCGAGAGCGTCATGTCGACATTAGTCCAATCTTCTCCTGAGGATTGACGCACATACCCGGAGTAGACGAGCTGCAAGCTCTTTTCTGCCGACGCTACACGCGCCTCGTACGTCGGCAGCCAGCTTGCGTCAGGGATGAGGTAAGAGACCTCGAGTTTCAGTGAGTCTCCCTTCTCTGCATGGATTGCCACGATGACTTGCTTTTCACTCTTTCGCGAAAGTCCTCCCAAATTTTTTATTTCATCTTCGAGTGCTTTGATCTTATTGACTTTTGCTTCGATCTCGCTCCGCAGCGATTCCATCTTTCCCCAGAAATCACTTTTCTTTTTCTCTACATATTGGAGCAGCTTATCCCATTCATCGAGGGACGGCTTCTGACCGGGGTTTGGATTTGCGAGACTCTTGGAATAGTTGTCGCGGAGCGCATCGACGGCATCGGCCTGCGATTTGTAGAGGAGGTTTGTCCGCTCGAGTGCATTCTTCTGATCGCGCAGGCTGTGAAGCCGTTGATAAAGATCGGCAAGATGTGCCGCAGGAATAGTATCGAGGAATAGTTTCTCGATCTTGATATCGGAGATCTTCGCCTCGTAGTCGGATACCTCGGACACCTTCAAGGATTGGTCGATCATGATGTCCGGTAGGCCGGTGAAGATTATCGTATGAATTCCGGCGGGTATGGTTACCGTCGCCGTACGTGTGACAAGTGCCTGGTCGTTGTAAACCGTTACACCTTTGATGGTCGACGCTGTCTTGATCTCATCTGCTTTTGCTTCCGATGCAGCGATTGAAATGAGTACGATGTAGAGAAGATGACGGACGAGAAGAGAAGATTTCATGGAATGTGCCCCAAGGAAGTTGGAAGGTTGATGACTACGGTCAATGTAATCGACCTATGTTTAAAGCGCTATGCCGGGTCCGCATTTTTCTGACCACCACAGGGCTGCCGGAGTAAGCGTTTCGCAAATTCTTCCGACTGAAGTCCTGAGATCAGCACGACGGGCTCTCGGAATTCGTTTTTAGGTCGGCCTCGGTTGTTACGTTCGCGAAATGTTAGCGGAAAAAAGGCTGAATGTCAAGCAGTTTTGAATCACTCTGCCAGAGAGCAAAATTGCCGGCCAACTTGACCTTCATTCCCTTATTGACGAACTATTAAATAAAGAGCGAGACACAAAAATGAATAAAAAAGTCTCTGACCAAGAATAAAAAAGACGAGCGATCGGGCGGGAGATACAGGTGCTTAGGCCGCGCCCTGAGGAACCATTTCCTGCGACTTCGATCTCAATAGTGAAAGTGCATAGCCACCGACAATGCCATTGGCAGCGTCAATGGTGAAGTGCAATATTTGACCAGCTATGAGACTCTTTGTAAAAATAAACACGACTCCAAAAATTAGCCCAATGATTCCTGTTTGAATCATTCCCATCTTCCCCTGGTACGCATGCCCGACCCCAAAGATTATTGCTCCAACTATAAGGCCAATCCACACGGACCCTGTCCCATAGGCAAGTAAGTTCTGCAGCCAACCTCGATAAAGTAACTCTTCACAAGTACCAGCTGTAAAAGCAATCAGGATGAAAACAATAAACTCCGGTTTATTATTTGGAAGAAACCTCTTCAGAGGACCAAGCTCCGCTTCGAGTTTCTCAATCTTCATTTGACGGATCTGCCGGACATTAAAGTACACCATCACCATAAAAATAGTGAGGAGCACGAGCGTCGCGATACTCGTGAGATTTGCATTCCCCATGCTCTCTCCGAGATCACTAATCGAGAGACCATGTCGATGCGTTAGCCAAAGCAGAGCGATAACAAATGCCCACTCCGATAGAATGATGAATGCATAGGTACGGAGCTTTCTTGATGTGAGATGAAAACTGTCCGAGTTTTTGAGACTCCGAAAGAGCAAATATCCAGCAATCGGAAATATACTCGCAAGAGCAATCGTGAATGCCCAAATATCTAACGAAGACCAAATCTGCGACCATTGTTGAGCAGAATATATCATTGTTTTCCTTTTGTTGCGCATCCTAACGAACCGGGACTTAGCGACGGCGGCGTGCAAGTGAATTCTCTGTAGAATTTACGCGCGGCAAAATCGTCATCGACCGATTTAGTCAGTTTGAGCGACTGATTAGACGGCAAAAGCAATTATTGATGATTGCCTCATTAAGGCACTTCAAACTTTACCACATTTGACAGGATAATTTCAGGCTGATCAAATTCAAATCCATTTGCAGCCGCGGGGTTGATTGTATATCCAAACCCTGATGCCACCGCCACTGCGTATATTGTGTTGCCATGCTGGAATTGAAATTGTGAATAATATGAATCGGTCATTCCGCTAAAAAAGCCGGTCGCATTGTCCTGTAACAAAGCAGGCCAGGTAACGAAATAATAAATTGGTAAGAAGGTTGCGCCCAATCTTGGAGAGATTGTCCGGTAGGTGTAAGAACGCCTCCTTGCGGTTGTCTCCATCGCAAAACTACTGCAATTCAGATAAAAATGCAACAGCCCAGATGATGAGTCTGGGCTGTTTTGAGGGCGAGAAACTTTTCATGCTTACTTCAACAACATCATCCTCTTCACCTGCATTTTTCCGCCAAATTCTAACCGAGAAAAATATATCCCGCTTGCAAGATTCGATCCGTTGAATTGCACTTGGTGGTTCGTTCCTGCGGCAGCCTCACCGTCGAACAACGTTGCGACTTCCTGACCGAGCACGTTGAAGACTTTCAATACCGCTCGCCCGTTGTTCGGAACAGTAAACTGAATTATCGTCGACGGGTTGAATGGATCGGGATAATTCTGCGCAAGGTTGAAGACCGTAGCAACAAGCGGATTTGGTTTAACGTGGATAAGAGGAGCCCACCCCATTAAATATCTGCTAAAGATTAGGCCCAATTCATTGGCATGAGCCGCAGCATAGGAGGCATTCAGTTTATCATCCCAAATCAAGGAACCTACCGGGAATCCATCCGGGGCTATAACTGCGGACTGACTGAAATTCTCCGTTAGATCGGTGAACTTTGAAATTCCGACCTGGTCGCCGGCTGCAAGTGTGGTCGTCTGGGTTATTCCGTCTGTTTTTACATCACCGACAATACCGGGAAGCGTTTGTGGATTGTAGTCGCCATAAATGTACGCGGTCATTGTAATATAAGGTGTTGGACTTGAGAATCTGGGATCGTCATACATGTGCTGATTCCACTGTGCCATTGCTGCCACCACAGCTGAAGACATGCCGTACGCAATGGGACTGGTTGTGGGTGTCAAGGTATTCTCTTCAATCATCCCACCATTTGGCGGCGCATACGCTGCTAATATTGCTTGAGTGCCGGCGTTTTCCCACTCACCCGGTATATTGTTCACCGGCTGCGGTTTTCTATACTGAGAAAACCAACCCAAATATGACGGTATCGCGTTAAACGCCGCTCCGGGGCTGCCAGTGTCGGCTAAGATATACGCGGAACTATTATAATACCCGCTGGCTATGAGTGGGTCATTAAAATTTATGTTGTTCGAAATGAAGACCGCTATTTTATTGAGCGCCAGCAAAGACGAATAAGCGCTTGAATCGCCCGGTGGATTTTCATACTTTGGCTGTACTATTAGCCCGTTAGTAGCATTATTCGTGTCAAGAATAATCGTGCTTGTGAAGTGTCTATCAGGGCTCTGACCTTCGCTTGTCACGTTTGAATCTTCGCCAGTCCAGTTTTGGTTGACAAAAATATTGTTCGTGACAAAGAAGGTGCGGTGATACGGAGATAAGAGCCAATTTTTCCTGTTGTTGATGATTGTATTATGGTTGAAGTATGCGAAGTCGGTCAATTCATTTTGCTGTAAGAATGTAAAACCTCCGGTTGTCACGGTACAGTTTTCAACCCACAACGTATCGATTGGATGTTTGCATTGGAAGACTCTTGAACCCCACCACTGACCCGGTTCGAACATGTTCCGGAAATAGCAGTTGGTGATGAAGAACTTTGCTCCATACGGCCAGCCGCCGATCGCGCCCGTCTCATTCGTGCAATCAAAAATATCCGTGTTGCTGAATTCGAACAAATCCTGGTCAAGAATCAACTCCTGCGGATGCTGGTTCCTCGTGCCGCAATAGAAGAGCTCGCCTTGCATGTTCCCGTCCATTTCCATAACCTGCCAATGAACGTTCACTATTTTAATACTGCCATAGACCGTATTGGACAGATCAAGTCCGTCTGGTGATTGCATTAAAATGATCGGTTTTGCATGTGCCGATGGGTTTTTCGGATCGGGGACACCAATTATTGTCAGCGTGCCGGTCGGATTGTTGTAGTAGATCGGCGTTATTTGATAATAAACTTGACCCTCGTAAAGCGCGTATACAGCATTCGGATTTTTCCTCGCACCCGAGGTGGTCGTATCATTACTGATAGTGCTATCCATCTCTCCTAAAAATCCGTTACCCGCAAAATCGGACCCGGAGATATAGCTCGTATCGCCGCTAATCTTCACTTGAGCAAATGATAAGCTTGATATAATCAAACACGTTAGCAAAGGATACAAAATCTTGGATTTCATTGGACCCTCCAGTAATGCCGATTTATCACAATAATCACGAACGGGAGAGGGGGGAACATCAAATGATTGTGGTCGTTGCCCGCTCCATAAATAATAAAACCTCTTTCATTCCGCAAAGCGGAAATCCAGAGGTCTTTTAATATTCTCAGCCCAACCGCACCATAATCCTCCCCGTTAGATTAGTTGTCATTCTCTATGCAAAAGTACGCCGATTCAGTTGTATTGTCAACCCCTCCAAAAAAGGCCAAAGCCAATTTGATCCTGTTCTTAATTACTTACAATCATGTCCCCAGGAATATGAATAGGTTGCAATCGAAAAGTTTTTTTTCTAAATTGATACACAATGTGCAGTTCTTTTTCGCAGGGGTAGCCCAGTCCCGATAAAAGAAATCGGGACTTCGCTGAAAACATTCTCTAAATTTAAAGCGGCGGGGTAGCTCGGTCCAGTTAAAAAGCAACAGGACTTCGCTGAAAACATTCTCTAAATTTAAAGCGGCGGGGTAGCTCAGTCCAGTTAAAAAGCAACAGGACTTCGCTGAAAACATTCTCTAAATTTAAAGCGGCGGGGTAGCTCAGTCCAGTTAAAAAGCAACAGGACTTCGCTGAAAACATTCTCTAAATTTAAAGCGGCGGGGTAGCTCAGCTGGTTAGAGCGTCGGAATCATAATCCGTAGGTCGTGGGTTCGAATCCCTCCCCCGCTACAATGTTAAGCGCATGTGCAGGATATCGCATATGCGCTATTTGATTTTACGACCGAATAGCCCTGCTTCGGAATTTTCGACCCGGAGGTAATGGCTATTTTTATGGATAAAATTTTTTTCCTCCTCGCGATGTCCTGAATTTTCAGATGGCAGAAGCAAACGTCCCCTCCCAAAATAAACCGCTGTTAGTCGTTCTCTCCTTATCAATCGTATAATGTCCCTAATTTACGGGTTTGCTGTACTAACATTTTACGAATATCCCATTTTCTACCCCATTTATTCTGTAAAAATAGTTAAGATTTACTGATAATCACTATTTCAATATTCAACATCCATTTCTTATACAGTTTATGATTTATCACGGGAAATTATTTTTTGTTGTTGCTCAATTTTCCCCCTTTTTGTTTTTTTTATCCATATATTATTTCAGTTCTTTCTGCAGAGGATGATGCGAAGGCAGTCACACGTAATTGTTTTGGGCAACATGTCTGTTTCCTCTTGTTCAATGCGATCACGATATTTGCACTTTCAGCGAAAATGTTTTATCAGCAATGATTGTTACAAGTCAAAACGAACACGTACCAAATCTTCTATTAAATACTCAGTCGCTGCAATTGTTATGCTTCGCGATTCGGCAGCGACAGTGAACTGACCGCTTTCACTTCCTCTCCGGTAAAAACGCTGCACGCGTTTTTAATTTGGAGAAACAAATGTTTGCAACTTCTGTCCAGGGGCGAGCCACATCTCTCGCCGACCATCTCTTTCGTACCTCCGGTGTATCGGTACAGCGCTGTTACCAATGCGGCAAATGTTCTGCGGGATGTCCTGCATCAAGCGAGATGGATTTGACGCCGAGTGTTGTGCTTCGGTTGCTGCAAACCCAGACCGAAGAAGCGGAACTCAAAGTGCTGAGCAGTTATGCCATCTGGTTGTGTCTCGCCTGTCAAACATGCATTGCGCGTTGTCCGATGGAAGTTGATCTTCCGAAAGCAATGGACGTGCTTCGCGCAGAATCACTTCGCCTCAAGCTCGTTCATCGTAAAGCGAAGGACATCGTTGCATTTCACACCTCGTTTAATAATACGATCAAACGTTTTGGAAGATTGTGGGAAGTCGGATTGATTGCAGAATACAAACTGCGCACGCGACATTTCTGGCAGGACGTTGTTGTTGCTCCTGCGATGCTCCAGAAGGGAAAGTTGTCGCTTATTCCATCGTTCCATGGAAAATTGATCAATCGAATTTTTACCGGGATACACAAGGATAGGGAGCATCCAGCATGAAAATCGGCTTATACCCCGGCTGCTCGTTCGAAGGCTCCTCGCGTGAATATGCTGAGTCGCTTCATGCGATTGCGCCGAAATTAGGTTTGGAGCTGGAGGAAGTCGAAGGGTGGAATTGTTGCGGCGCAAGCTCTGCACATTCGCTCGATCATACGTTGTCCCTCGCATTGCCGGCAAAAATTCTTGCACAGGCAGAGGCACAGAAGATGGAAGAATTGGTAGTTCCATGTGCCGCATGTTTTAATCGGCTTGCCTCGACAAGAACTGAACTCGCCGCCAATGCATCCGCGCGTACGACAATTGCCGACATCATCGGCATGCCGTATGCCGGAACGACGGCTGTGCGAAATATTTTAGATCTGCTTAACCGGGTACTCACGCCGGAAGCGGCCAAATCATTCCCGAAAACATTTTCTCATAAAGTCGTCTGCTATTACGGATGCCTGCTTGTCCGTCCAAAGAGTGTTGTCCATCATGAACGGATGGAAGACCCGATGGAAATGGATGACCTGATGAAACGCATCGGCGCGACGCCCCTTGACTGGGCGATGAAAACCGAATGCTGCGGCGCAAGTTTTTCGATTACGCGCACCGATATTGTCGGACATCTCGGCGGGAAAATTTTGGAAGACGCCTGCCGAACGCGGTGCTGAAGCAATCATCGTCGCATGCCCGATGTGCCATTCCAACCTCGATATGCGCCGAAAAGAAATTGAGCGCGCGACTGGAAAGAAATTCAGCATTCCTATCCTCTACATTACACAAGCAATCGGTATTGCTCTCGGCATCGAACCGAAGGCATTGGGATTACAACGGCATTTTGTTCCGGTTGCAATAGAAGGAAAGAGCAAAGTCCAACAAAACGTACCGGCCCGCGCAGCGGCGGCGGTGTCATAAAAAAAGTGAGTTAGACGATGTCACGAATCGGAGTTTTTATCTGCCATTGCGGCGAGAATATCAGCGCGACGGTGGATTGTGAGAAAGTAGCAAAGACGATTGCGCGTGTGCCGGGAGTCGCGTACAGCGTCGACTATAAATACATGTGTTCCGACCCGGGGCAAAACCTCATCCGCCAGGCGATCAAGGAAAAAAATCTCACCGGTGTTGTTGTGGCTGCGTGTTCGCCCCGCATGCATGAACCGACTTTCCGCAGGACGTGCGCAGAAACAGGATTGAACCCGTTCCTCTGCGAGATGGCAAACCTGCGCGAACATTGCTCGTGGGTGCATGCGAAAGGCGATGCGACGACGGAGAAAGCCGCCGATCTCGTTTCGATGATGGTGGAAAAAGTGAAGCGAAACAAGCCGTTGTTTCCGATCAAAGTCCCCGTCACGAAAACCGCACTGGTAATAGGCGGAGGCATTGCCGGCATCCAGGCCGCGCTCGATATTGCCAACGCAGGTCAAAAAGTGGTGATGGTGGAACACGATCCGTCTATCGGCGGACATATGTCGCAGCTGTCGGAAACATTTCCAACGCTCGACTGCTCGCAATGTATCCTCACGCCGCGGATGGTGGAAGTGGCGCAGCATCCGAATATCACACTCTACACCTATGCGGAGGTGGAGAGTCTGACCGGTTTCATCGGCAATTTCACGGCGCTCATCCGCAAGAAGGCAAAAAGTATCGACGAAAAAGCTTGCACCGGCTGCGGTGAATGTGCGACGGCCTGTCCGATCAAAAAAATTCCAAGCGAGTTTAACACCGGGCTCGGTTTGCGCAGCGCGATCTACATCCCGTTCCCGCAAGCCGTCCCGAATAAGCCCGTGATCGACCGCTCACGCTGCTCGTATTTCAAAAACGGCAAGTGCAAATTCTGCCAAACAAAATGTCCGGCAAATGCAATTCATTTCGACCAGGAGGATGAATTCATCGATGTCGAGGTTGGTTCGGTTGTCGTTGCGACCGGCTTCAACATCAAAGAAACATCCTTCTTCCCCGAATACGGGTACGGCAAATACAAGGACGTATTGACCGGACTGCAGTTTGAACGCCTTCTCTCCGCTTCCGGTCCGACGTTGGGAGAACCGCGTCGTCCGTCCGACGGATTGGTCCCGAAGAAAATCGTCTTCATCGCGTGTGCGGGCTCTCGCGATCCGGCGAAGGGAATTGAGTATTGCTCGAAGATTTGCTGCATGTATACCGCCAAGCATGCAATGCTCTACAAACACAAAGTGCACGACGGGGATGCGTATGTTTTTTATATGGATATTCGTGCCGGTGGAAAAGGTTACGATGAATTCGTGCGGCGAGCGATCGAAGAAGACCATGTGAATTACATCCGCGGACGCGTGTCGCGCGTATACGAACGCGGCGGAAAATTGATTGTGTGCGGCGCGGATACCCTGCTCGGCGCGCAGCCGGTAGAAATTGAAGCAGATATGGTCGTTCTTGCGACGGCGGGAGTAGCCAACGAAGGCGCAGAAGAACTTGCACAGAAATTGCATGTCAGCTACGATGCGCACCGTTTCTTTTCTGAAGCGCATCCGAAATTGCGCCCGGTGGAAACCAATACGGCCGGAATATTTCTTGCCGGCGCATGCCAGGCGCCGAAAGATATTCCCGATTCTGTCGGCCAGGCATCCGCGGCAGCGAGCAAAGTGCTCGGATTATTCTCCGCTGATGAATTAACACGCGAGCCGGTGATCGCCGTCGTGAATCGCTCCGCGCCGCCGGTGTTTTCAACGTGCGTCGGATGCTTCACGTGCCAAACAGCATGTCCATACAATGCTATCGAGCAGGAAGAAATAAAAACGCGCGATGGAAAACTTATTAGGACTGTTGCGAAGGTCAATTCCGGGTTGTGTCAGGGATGCGGAACGTGTGTAGCGTTCTGCCGGTCCAAATCCATCGACTTGCAGGGATACAGCAACGAACAAGTCTACGCAGAAGTGATGGAGGTGTTGGCATAATGGAAACCACCTTTGAGCCGAAAATTATCGCCTTTGTCTGCAACTGGTGCACGTATGCCGGCGCCGACTTGACCGGAACCAGCCGCATTAAGTATGCAACGAACGTGCGCATCGTCCGTTTCCCGTGCACAGGCCGCATTGATTATAACTTATTGCTGAAAGCATTCGCGCAGGGCGCCGACGGCGTGATCGTTTCCGGCTGCCATCCGAACGACTGCCATTACACGTCGGGCAATTTTCATGCACGGCGCCGGTGGATTGTTTTCCGGCAGATGATGGAATACATGGGCATCGACATGCGCCGCGTGAAATTCTCATGGGTCTCTGCCGCGGAAGGCGCTAAGTGGGCGCAGGTCGTGAACAATACTGTTGCGGACATTCGCAAACTCGGCCCATCGGCAGCATTCCAGGCAATGGCCCGGGAAGTTGCGTAATTACGCCTGTTATGGAAAACTACCACAAAGTCACGACGAAGAAAAGACTTAATAAACACTTAACAAAATGAAGTTTTTTCAAAATCCCCTTTTGTGTCTCAGTGTCTTCGTGACAAAGCTTTTGTAACACAGTTAAATATTTTTGGAAGCAGAACTCGATTCTGTCAGATCAAGAAAGAAAAAAATGCAAGCGTTACATCAAAAAGCAAAAGAACTCTTAGAATCCGGCAGAGTGAAGGTCATCATCGGCTACGGCGAAGGGAGCGGAGAAAAAGTTCGTCCCGTGTTTATTCGTAATTCCGCTGATGTTTCACTGCTCGTGTGGGATCAACGATGCCGGCAGAACCTTGCTGTGTACCTTGCCAAGCCGGAAATCAAAAAGATGGGAATGCCGGCAATTGTTACAACGCCGTTTGTGGTCCGGTCGATTGTTCAATTGATTGCTGAACGGCAAATCAAATGCAGCGACCTCGTTACGCTGGTCATCGAAAATACCGTTGTCGCGGAATTGACGGATAATGCCTCGCTCGAAGAGTATGTCGCAAGCCATCCCGTAGGATTCCCGCCGCACGTGAATAAAGAGATTGAAACTCTCGCTGCGATGTCGGTAGAAGAACGATTTACGTTCTGGCAGGAAGAATTATCCCGCTGCTTCAAGTGCTATGCATGCCGTTCGTCGTGCCCGTTATGCTACTGCGAACGCTGCATAACGGAATGCAACCAGCCTCAATGGGTGGACGTTGCGCCGCACGCGCTCGGAAACTTTGAATGGCATATCAATCGCGCGATGCACCTTGCCGGACGTTGTGTCCAATGCGGTTCGTGCAACATCGCATGCCCGGTGGGGATTCCGATCTCGCTGTTGACGATAGAATCGACGCGCATCGTCGAGCGGGAATTCGGTCAGCACGCCGGAACACAATGCAATGCACCTGCGGCGTTATCGTCGTTCCGCGTGGAAGACAAAGAGACTTTTATTTTGTAAAGACTAAAGCGATTGTATGACTTCATATTCTCTTTCACATGAAAACTTATTGAAGCTCCTCGGTGCGATCGTTGCGTCTGGAAAAAACGTCTATGCACCGCAGCGCAAGGGAGAAAAAGTATTTTTTGCCCCGGTTACGGACGTGCACGCTATAGTGTTTGATTATGTCCAGACGACGGAATCGCCAAAAGACTTGCTCTTCCCGAAATATCAGAAGCTGATTTCGTTCGAATACAAAGGCGCCGAATTGCAGGTGAACGATCATGCAAAGACACCACCGTTTGAGCGCGTGCTTTTTGGTTCCCGTCCGTGCGATGCCTCCGCATTACAGCGGCTTGCGGATTTCTTCGCCCGCGATATTTCCGATCCATTCGTTGCACAACGACAGAGCGCTTTGACCGTCATCAGCATGAGCTGCACGAAAGCAGATGCCGACTGTTTCTGCACATCGACCGGTACTTCACCCGGCGACACAACGGGAAGCGATATTCTTTTGACGCCGATGGAGAGTGGCCGCTATTATGTCGAATGTCTTTCGGAAAAAGGAAATGCGTTAGTTTCATCACACAAAGAATTGTTCGAGCAAAGTGCTCCAATCGACAAAGAAAAATACTTGGCGAAGTTCGAAAAGATATTTTCTCACGAAGAGATCGCTCAAAAGCTTGCCGGGGCATTCGGTAATGAAATCTGGCATGAAGCATCGTTGCGTTGTATTGGGTGCGGTGCATGCGCTTTTGTCTGCCCGATGTGCTCGTGCTTCGATATCCAGGATGAGGGCACGTACATAAAAGGGGACCGTGCGCGCTGCTGGGATTCGTGCGGGTTTTCGCTATTCACTCAGCATACATCCGGCCACAATCCGCGCCCTATTCAAAGCGATCGCTGGCGCCAGCGGTTGATGCACAAGTTTTCGTACCAACCGCAGCAATATGAATTGCTCGGCTGTGTCGGCTGCGGGCGCTGCTCGCGTGCATGTCCGGCGGATATGAACCTGAAGGAACAGCTGGCCGAAATTGTGGAAAAGGTTGAAGTTAAGTGAACCTATTGGTCCCTTTGCGACTAAGCCTCTTAGCGCGAGCAATGATATTGTTGGTTAAAAAATCGAAATAAAATTATGTTATCAGCCAATACATACAATCCGTATCTGATGCGGATCGAAAAAATCACGGACGAAGCGCCGGGTGTCAAAACATTTCAGTTGAAATTCACCAATGACGCCGATCGCGAACATTTTACTTTCAACGCCGGACAATTCGGCGAATATTCAGTGTTCGGGGAAGGGGAGTCAACATTCTGCATCGCCTCATCGCCGACCCGCAAAGAATACATTGAATGCACGTTCCGTCAAGCGGGAAGAGTGACGTCCGCTCTGGCGCGGAAAGAAGAAGGCGACGTGATAGGATTCCGCGGGCCGTACGGAAATATTTTTCCACTGGAAGAGTGGAAAGGGAAAAATCTGCTGTTTATTGCGGGGGGGATTGCGCTTCCGCCGATGCGCAGCGTCATCTGGAATGCGCTCGATCTGCGCGATCGGTTCAACGATGTCACTGTTGTGTACGGTGCCCGTTCCGTTGCCGACTTGGTGTATAAACAAGAATTGGCCGAATGGAGCAATCGATCTGACCTGAATTTAGCGACGACGGTCGACCCGGGCGGAGAAACTCCCGAGTGGAAGGGCAAAGTGGGGTTTGTACCAAAAGTGCTGGAAGATTTGGCTCCGTCAAGCGACAACACCATTGCCATTGTTTGCGGCCCGCCGATCATGATAAAGTTCACATTTCCTGTATTGGAAAAATTGGGCTTCACGCCAAACACGATGTTCACAACCTTAGAAAACAGAATGAAGTGCGGAGTGGGTAAATGCGGACATTGTGCTGTGGGACCAGTGTATGTATGCAAAGATGGACCGGTATTTACGTACGAGCAGCTTCAACAACTCCCGGCTGAATATTAATTGAGGGATTCCAGAAAGCGAAACCATTCGCGAAACAAGGTAATGTTACGTTTTATTTTTTATTTGTAGATGTCGGACACCTTATCCGAGGGATCGTGACATGTCGAAATATTTGATAAGGTAAATCAGCAAGGTGTCCGGCTTCTGTCAACTGTAAGAATGGATTTTTAGCCATTCAATTGATGAAATTGCATGGATAACGTTAATTAGTCTTTTAGAGCTTTCCCTCCCAAATTACGTTGCCCACAATTCAGCACAATCCCTCCCCGACAATTGCTTCAAATTCCTGTGGCGTAAACGGTAAAAATTTAATATATTTATAGATAATTTGTCCTAGTGTCGGGTTGGCCCTTTCAATCGGGTTGAAAGACGGTCGAAAGGATTTTTTATTGAAGCGTCGAAGCTGTTATGACAAAGAAGTACCGGCTACCGAAGCTGCATGAAGACGTAAAACGTTTTATTCATTCACATGGCCTCATCCGGCGGGGGAGCAGGGTATTGGCGGCGGTAAGCGGTGGCATTGATTCTGTCGTTTTATTGGATTTGTTGACACTGCTTTCTGTAGAATGGGAACTGCAGGTTGTTATCCTCCACGTAAATCATCAATTACGTGGGCGCGAGGCAAATGCTGACGAAAAATTTGTGGGATCGTTAGCAAAGCACTACAACCTTCGCTTGTTCACAGCGCGAGTAGAGACAAAAAAGGAAGCGGTGCGGAAAAAAGTTTCAATACAGGAAGCGGCGCGGGATCTCCGCTATGCCTTCTTTCTCACGAAGAAGGCGGAGTTGCGTGCAGATGTCGTTGCGACAGCGCACAATGCCAACGACAACGCGGAGACACTGCTGCTGAATTTTTTCCGGGGAACGGGAATTGACGGCCTTGCGGGTATTCCCATTCGTCGAAACGGTGCATCGATTGTCCGGCCGTTGCTTTTTGCCACCCGGCAAGAGATTGTTGCGTATGCCCGTGAGCGAAAATTGAAATTTCGTGAGGACTCTTCGAACCTGACCGACAAGTACAGCCGGAATTTTCTTCGAAGAAAAGTAATTCCGCTGCTTGAGAAGAGAGTGAATCCAGCGCTTGTAAAGTCGCTGTCGAACTCAGCGGCTATTTTTAAAGACTGTGCTGAATTTCTGAGGGAGCATGTCCAAAAGGCATGGCCATTGGTTGTTTCCGAAAGTGATGGAGAAGTTCATTTCCTGAAAGACGAACTGCGGATACAACATCCGTATATCCGGCAAATGATTGTTCATGACGCATTTCTTGGAAAAGGCATTGAGCCGTCCGTCGATCGAGTTGCCCTCGTGCTTTCGCTGCTCGCCGCTGAAAAAGGCTCTCGTGTCGATTGCGGAAACGGATGGAGAGCGGAAAACGAGTCAAGCAGCATACTTCTCTCCCGGCGCGGCGCGGTCGCCGATTTTTCGTATGTGTTGAAGAAAGAAGGGATGATCGCAAACGACCTTTTTTCGCTCTCTGTGAAAAAGAGCAGGAATGTTCCCAATAAGCTGGGGGCTCATTCGTCTACAGAGTATGTTGACGCCGGCAAGGTGAAGTTTCCTCTCTATATCCGGCCGTGGAAAGAGGGCGATTTCTTTATCCCGCTTGGTATGAAACACAGGAAAAAAGTGAGCGATTTCTTTGTCGATATGAAAATCTCCCGGGCGGAAAAGGGAAGAATACCGATCGTGGAATCAGAGGGAAACATTGTATGGGTTGGGGGGTGCCGGATTGATGACCGTTATAAAATTACCCCCGCGTCAACCGAAGTGTATAAACTTTCGATTCGCACGACATGAAGAAAAAAATTTCCGTCAACAACGAGCCGTTTGAGCTTTACATCAGCGAGAAAAAAATTCACGAACGCGTAAAGCAGCTCGGCAAGAAACTGAATAACGACTATAAAGGCAAGACACCGATTTTTATCGGGGTGCTCAACGGTTCGTTCATCTTCTTTGCGGACCTGATTCGCGAGATCACGATCGATTGCGAGGTAGATTTTTTTAAGCTATCGAGTTATGGCGATGCAAAAATTTCGTCCGGCGAGGTGCGATTGTTGAAAGACTTGAATTGCGAGGTTGCCGGCCGCAACATTGTCATCGTCGAAGACATTGTCGATTCGGGCCTCTCGATCGATTTTATCAAAAAGCTCATCCTTCAGCAGAACCCAAAGTCGTTTGCCGTTGTTACATTGTTGTATAAAAAAGACGCCGTGAAAATTCCGTTTCCAATTGAATATATCGGTTTCAAGATACCAAGCGATTTTGTGATCGGTTACGGATTAGACTATGCGCAAAAGGTCCGAAACCTTCGCGCGGTGTACAGACTTGGAAAATAATGTTGTCATTCTTAGAGAGGAGTACGTTGGCCATGGCTGACGAGAAACATCAACAGGAAGAAAAAAATGACGGCGAGAATCAAAAGCCGAACGGCACGCAAAAGCGCCGCCAGTTTTTACCGCCCAAAGGGATGAAAGGGAGAAACCAGAAGCCGATGCTGCGCGGCGAAGACGACTTCAACTGGGGAAAAGTGCTGCGCGTCGTCCTCACGTGGTCGGCAATCATCATGGCGGTCTTTGTGGTGATGACGCTCTTCAAGGGACAGGAGGCGACGGAGTATGATGTGACGTTTACGCAGTACCAGGAGTTTCTGTCCGCCAATAAAATCGGACGGGCCGTCGTTAAGAAATCGAACTTGAACGATTTCGATTTTCACGGGACGCTCACCGAGCCGGAAGACATCACGCTGCCGACCGGGAAAAAAGTCAGGGTGGAAAAATTCACGCTCACACTTCCATACACCAACATCGACGATGCAGTGATCGGGAACTGGACTTCTCATCATGTGAATTTCAATATTACAAAAGAAGACAATGTCTGGATCAATGCGCTGATCGGCGCTTTGCCGTGGATACTGCTTCTCGGCATCTGGCTCATTATCTTCCGCCGAATGCAAGGGGGAGGGACGAAAGGAATATTCTCGTTCGGAAAGAGCCGGGCGAAAATGCTCAGCGAGGGTTCCATCCGTGTCACCTTTGCCGATGTTGCAGGCGCCGACGAAGCGAAGGCCGAACTGCAGGAAATTATTGAATTCCTCAAAGAGCCGGGCAAATTCCAGAAGTTGGGCGGGAAAATTCCCCGCGGTGTATTGCTGCTCGGTCCTCCGGGAACAGGCAAAACCCTGCTTGCACGGGCTGTTGCGGGCGAAGCGGGGGTTCCGTTCTTCTCCATCAGCGGAGCGGATTTTGTCGAAATGTTTGTCGGAGTCGGCGCGAGCCGCGTTCGGGATCTTTTTGAACAGGGAAAGAAAAGCGCCCCGTGCATTATTTTCATCGATGAGATCGACGCCGTTGGACGTCATCGAGGCGCAGGTTTGGGCGGCGGGCACGATGAACGGGAACAGACATTAAATCAATTGCTCGTTGAGATGGATGGCTTCGAACAAAACATCGGTGTCATCCTGATCGCCGCAACGAACAGGCCCGACGTTCTCGACCCTGCTTTGTTGCGGCCCGGAAGATTCGACCGGCAGGTTGTCGTCGACCGTCCCGATGTACGCGGGCGTGAAGGAATTCTCAAAGTCCACACACGCAACATTCCGCTGGCGGAAGATGTGAAGCTCGACGTGCTGGCCAAAGGAACGCCGGGACTTTCCGGCGCCGACCTCGCGAACTTGGTGAACGAAGCTGCACTCCTTGCGGCCCGGCAAAATCAAAAAGAAGTTGCAATGCATCATTTTGAAGAGTCGAAAGATAAAGTGATGATGGGAATGGAACGGAAGAGCCTTATTATCTCAGACCGGGAAAAACGTGTTACATCGTACCATGAATCCGGGCATGTTCTTGTCGCGAAGATGCTCCCCGAGGCCGACCCGGTGCACAAAGTGACGATTATCCCGCGCGGCCGCGCGCTCGGTGTTACGACGTACTTGCCGATGGACGAAAAGCATACCTATTCCAAACAGTACCTCGAGGCAATGATCACATATGCTTTCGGAGGACGGGCTGCGGAAAAATTGATCTTCAACGAGCTGACAACCGGTGCGGGAAACGATATTGAACGGGCGTCGCAGCTTGCGCGTAAGATGGTTTGCGAGTGGGGCATGAGCGAGAAGCTTGGCCCGTTGACATACGGGGCTAAGGAAGAAGAGATCTTTCTCGGCAGGGAAGTGACGAGACACCGCGACTTCAGCGAAGATACGGCTAACGTTATCGACGATGAAGTGAAGAAGATCGTCTCGTCATGCATGAAGCGTGCGGAGAAAATTCTTTCAGAGAATATCGACAAGCTGCATAGACTTTCTAACACCCTGCTGGAGCGTGAAATCCTCGACGGCGAGGAGATTGACAAAATACTGCGCGGTGAAACGCTTCCCCCCATTGAACGGAAGAATGGCAATGGCGAGAGTACAGCGATCGCCGGCGTAACCATTTCAGGGGTTGAAACAGCGTCAACCGGGCAGGATTCGAACGGCACTCGACAGGAAAATAAAGACATCAAGACCAAACCGCGGTCGAAGAAATAGAAATGATCGACCAGAGGAATATTGATTACAAAGCCGAGATTATTCGAAAAAGCATTCATCTCTGTTCCCTGAGCATTCCAATTATTTATTATTTCATATCGCGCGAACAGGCATTAATGCTGCTCGTGCCGGTGACGATGGTGTTTCTTTTTGTCGACCTCCTCCGGCATTTTCACTCATCGACAGCAAAGATTTTTTATAGAACGTTCGGATGGCTCTTGCGTACGCACGAGCACGATGGGGGGAGCAAACGCCTGAATGGTGCGACGCATGTCTTGATCTCGGCAACACTGTGCGTTCTTATATTCCCCAAACTCATCACGATTACCGCGTTTGCCGTTCTCATTATTTCGGATTCTGCGGCGGCGCTTGTCGGGCGGAGGTTCGGCAGTAAAAAATTTCTTAACAAGAGCGTCGAAGGGAGTGCTGCATTCTTCATGTCGGCGCTTGTCGTTATTGCTGCAACTCCGAAAATATCCGCCGGTGCCGGAGAATATTGCATTGCAATCGTCGCTGCCGCGATGGGACGGTGGTGGAAGCGTTGTCGGTCGGCATCGACGACAATTTGTCGATCCCAATTTCCATTGGCACTGTTATGTGGATATTGTACGACGTGTTTTATCCCTCACTCAATCTTCATGCGCAGCACTTGGCAGGTTTGTAAATGGCAATGAAACTTAAACTTGGTGTTCCAAAAGGAAGCCTGCAGGAGACGACATTCAACCTCCTCTCGAAAGCTGGCTTTCACTTTTCTGTCAGCAGCCGTTCTTATTTTCCGTCTGTCGACGATGAAGAACTTGAGGCGATGCTGATTCGCGCCCAGGAGCTTCCCCGCTACGTGGAAGACGGCGTGTTCGATGCGGCTCTCACCGGATACGATTGGATTGTCGAGAGCGGCGCCAATGTTATCAGCGTTTCCGACCTCGTCTATTCGAAACAGAGCATGCGTAAAGTGAAATGGGTGCTTGCCGTCCACGAAAGCTCGACGGTGAAATCTGTCAAAGATTTAGAAGGAAAACGCATCGCGACGGAAGTTGTAAGCATCACAAAAAATTATTTGGCCAAGAACAAGGTGAATGCAACAGTGGAATTTTCATGGGGAGCGACTGAAGTCAAGACCCCCGACCTCGTCGATGCGATCGTTGAAGTGACGGAAACCGGAAGTTCGCTGCGCGCCAACAAGCTCCGCATTGTCGACGTCGTGCTGGAATCGAATACGAAGTTGATCGCGAACGCCAAAAGCTGGGAGGACACCTGGAAACGGGAAAAGATTGAAAGCCTTGCGATGCTCCTCCAGGGGGCGATCAACGCCGGAAGCAAAGTCGGACTGAAGATGAACCTTCGCAAGAGCGACGTTGACAATGTGCTGCGGCTTATTCCCGGCTCTGCGAAAACCGACACTCTCCCAACTTGCCGACGACCAATGGATCGCTCTCGAAACCATCATCGATGAAGACGTGGTGCGAAAGATTATCCCTCAGTTGAAACGTGCCGGCGCCGAAGGCATTATCGAGTATCCGCTGAATAAAGTGATTTACTAAGCTATTGGCCTTTGGGCGTAAGCTTTCTCAAAATTTTTAGAGGATTCTTTGGCTCAACTCACTATTCGTATCTCCCGAGCTTCATCAACGACAGCGGATATTCCGCTTCCCCAATATGCGACGGAGGGCTCTGCCGGCATGGATATGTGCGCTGCGGTTGCGAGCGATGTTGCAATTCAGCCCGGAGAAACAGTTCTTATCCCGACAGGTTTTTCTATCGAACTTCCGCCCGGCTATGAAGCGCAAATTCGTCCGCGGAGCGGATTAGCGGTCAAACATCAAGTCGGCATTCTCAATTCGCCGGGGACGATTGATTCGGATTATCGCGGCGAAGTAAAGATCATCCTTACGAATTTCGGCAAAAATGTTTTTACAGTGAAAAAGGGGGACCGGATCGCTCAAATGGTTATCGGCAGCTACACGAAGATTTTGTGGAATGAAGTTGAAACGTTGAACGAGACGACGCGCGGTGCCGGCGGCTTCGGTCATACCGGTACGAAGTGAGACGCTGCCAATAAATTCCTCCATCTATGCCACGACAGAAAAAAAATAGAGAACAATCGAAGGAGCATGCGTCGGGTTCTCCCGTTGAAGTGAACAGAGTAGAAGCGATTATTTTTTCCGCCGGCATGGTGCTCTTATTGTTCTTTATGTATACGATTCGAGATATCGCATCGCCGTTTGTCGTCCTCGGAGCGATTCTTTTTCTGCTGTATCCACTCCGATCGAACATCATGGCGCGAAATATCATGTGGCTCTCTGTTCTCCTCTTCTTTCTCTGGTTTCTTTATTCGATAGTCGGTGTTCTCGCACCGTTTGTCGTCGCAATGCTGTTTGCGTACATCCTTCATCCGATGGTCGCGAAAGCTGAGTCATGGGGTATTCCACGCTGGGCTACATCGCTCGTCATTATTCTGTGTGGCATCGCTGTTTTGACTGTGGTCGCCCTGCTTGTATTGCCGATTGCGTTCTCCCAGTTTTCCGGAATTCTGGAAGCGGCTTCGATGATCACCAATGATTTCACGAATTGGATTTTTTCAAACCGGATGGAAGTATCGTTGCGGAAGTACGGAATTTCAACGCAGCAGCTGCGTGATATGCTTACCACAAGTTTCGCACCGCGGTTGGAAATTATTATGAAAGGTCTGCTTGAAGGAACGTTCGGTTTGGTGAGCGGACTCTCGACCGTTGTGAGCCGCATCGTGAATATGGTGATCATTCCATTCCTCGCGTTTTATGTGCTGAAGGATTTTCCGATCATCAGGCACCGGGTGAGAATGCTTCTTCCCCGTTCGAAACGGGAACGGGCGAGCGAATACTATGCCAGCGTCGATGAGCTGCTCGGCAGGTATATTCGCGGCGCAATTACTGTTGCAGGAATCAATGCTGTGCTTGTGACCTTCTTCTTTTCTGTTTTTGGCATTCAATACCCTCTCGTCCTTGGGATCGTCGCGGGCGTTCTGGACCTAATCCCGTACTTCGGACTCATCATCATGTTGGTGCTCTCGGTCATCGTTGCGTCATTCAGCGTATCGTCGGTCGCCGGACATATGATTTTGGCGGCGTCGACGATCGGCGCGCTTCACGTATTCGAGGCCGCAGTGCTTTCGCCGAAAATTATTGGTTCAAAAGTCGGGATTCATCCCGTGCTGCTTATACTCTCCCTGCTCGTTTTCTCGTTCTTTCTTGGTTTCATCGGATTACTTATCGCAGTGCCGACGACCGCGATCATTATCATGCTTGTCCGGGAATGGGAACAAAGGAAAAAGAGCCTTTCTCGATTCGCTCCGATTCTGGAAAATGCAATCTCGTCTGAGAAACAGCGATGAAGGGGACACTTTATCTTGTTGCCACGCCGATCGGCAATTTTGCCGACATGACTTTTCGAGCTATCGAAGTATTAAAGCTGGTCGATATTGTCGTGTATGAAGAGCGGAAAGAAGGGGGACGATTACTCCGTCATTTCGGTATCGAGAAGCCGGTAGAAAGCCTCAACGAACATAATGAGGCCGCGGCAACATTTATCATCCTCGACCATCTCGCCAAAGGAAAAAATATTGCCGTTGTTTCCGACTGCGGAACGCCGGTATTTTCCGACCCTGGGCAGCTCCTTGTTCGCAAAGCCATCGATGCCGGAATCAAAGTAGTTCCAATTCCGGGCGCGTCGTCTCTCATGCCGGCTTTGACTGTCTCCGGGTTTTCCATCGACCAGTTTGTATTTTATGGATGGCTGTCCCCCAAACGCCCGCGCCGGATTACGGAGCTTCAGCAATTAAAACGCGAACGGCGCACGATTGTTTTGATGGATACGCCGTACCGGCTCCTTGCACTTCTTAAAGATATCAGCGACACGTTCGGCGCGTCGCGCCGCCTCTGCGTTGCCTTCGACCTCACGCTCCCCGATGAAGAAATTTTCCACGGTACCGGTCCGCTATTACTCGATAAACTGACAAAACTCGATAAGAAAGGGGAGTTTGTCGTTGTTATTGAGAGTAGTAATCAGTTATGAGTTGTAGGTTTTAAGTTATAAATTAATGCATTTGAAAAATTGGTATTCAAATATCATTCTGATCCCGCCCCTTTTTGGCGGGAGAAGAATTTATTCGTTCAATTTGAGAAGAAAAACTAGATTCTTCGTCGCTACGCTCCTCAGAATTACATTTCTTAGGAATTTTTCAGAAGTCTCAACTTGGAACTTATCACTCTCAAATTAAAACCACCTTTGCGCTTCCGTATGGATTTTCCTATATTGGCGGTGGAATGAAACAGTTGCCGACACAAAAAATACAAGCGCCCGAAATTTACGGCGATTTTTGGTTCAATTCCGACCCTCTCACGATTCGTGCAATGCAGGGGCAGGTAATTCTCCTTTGTTTCTGGGATTATACATCAGAGAATTCTCTTGCCACAATGAATTTTGTCGAGGAATGGGATCGCCGGTACAAGGAAATGGGCCTGGTCGTCATAGGTATCCATTCTCCAGAATTCTCCTTTGCGCGCAATCCAAAGTTTGTTGAAGGTTCGTTGCAGCGGCACGGTTTTCATTTTCCGATCACGACAGACAATACATCGATGATGCGAGATGCGTACAGAGTCCAGGAATTGCCGACGCTTTTTCTTCTTGAACGCGACGGGAGTATTTATCTGACCCATTCTGGCGAAGGCGGCTACGAGCGAACCGAGCGAGCCGTCCAAACACTTCTGCGTGAGGCGGGATTTCACGGAGAACTTCCGATGCTGATAGGGTTCTCGCGCGTTGATGAAGTACCTCCGTTCGCCGTTCGAGCGAACTACCCCCGCAATCCGTACCGGCTACCTGCACGGATCGCTCGGCAATGTGGAAGGATACAGCCCGGAACTTCCTGCCGACTATAACGATGCGCGCATGTACATTGAAGGGAAATTCTATGCGCAGGGAAACTGGTTTGCGAAAAGTGAGGCCATTGAATTCGAAGGGGACGCGGATGATGGCTACATCGCGCTTCGTTATGCTGGAAGCAATGTCAACGTCGTCATGTCCGCAAAAAAGGAAGGGGCAATAGTTGTCGTGCTCCAGAACGACAAAGCGTTAACTGTGGAAGAATACGGCGACGATATCACCACGGATGAACACGGCAATTCTTTTGTTGTTGTCAACGAACCGAAACTGTTTCATATCGTCAAGAACAAGGATTTTGGGGACCGTACGATCAAATTGATTCCGAAAAATGAAGGGACGACGTTTTACTCGTTTACATTTGACGCAAACCCGGCCTCGATGTTTCATGATCTAGGAAACCATTCCTACCGCAATAACTGAACCTGCCCCGCGCGTTATGAAAACGCGAATCACAGAATTATTTCACATAGAGATTCCGATTATACAGGCCGGGATGGTCTGGGTCTCCGGCTGGAAACTTGCAGCGGCGGTGTCGAACGCCGGGGCGCTCGGGTTAATCGGATCGGGCTCGATGTCGCCCGAACTTCTCCGTGAACACATTCGAAAAGCAAAAGGGGCCACCCGCAATCCATTCGGCGTGAACATCCCGTTGCTGCGCGGCGATGCGAATGAACTGATTCATGCGGTCATCGACCAGAAAATCAAAATCATCTTCACGTCCGCCGGACATCCTCTAAAATATATTGATACACTGAAATCTGCCGGATGCATCGTTGTGCATGTCGTGGCATCCGTAAAGCACGCTTTAAAAGCTGAAGAGGCGGGAGTCGACGCAATCGTTGCCGAGGGTTTTGAAGCCGGCGGTCATAATGGCATTGATGAGATTACGACGCTCGCGCTCGTCCCGCAAATCGCAGACGCTGTTTCCGTTCCGATGATCGCGGCAGGAGGCATTGCGGATGGGCGACAAATGCTCGCTGTTATGGCACTCGGAGCTGAAGGCGTTCAGTTCGGTACCCGCTTTGCCGCTACTGTCGAATCTTCCGCTCACGATCGTTACAAACAAGCAATCGTCGAAGCAAAAGACCGCGATACAATCCTTACGCTGAAAAAGATTACACCTGTTCGGTTGCTAAAGAACCCCTTTGCTCTTCAAGCTCAAAAAGAGGATTCGTCCGGGAAGTCGAAGGAAGAATTGCTTGAATTTCTGGGCAGCGGCCGCGAACGAAAGGGGATATTCGAAGGGAATTGGGAAGAGGGTGAATTTGAGATGGGCCAAAGCTCCGGACTTGTGAAAGAAATTCTTCCTGCCGCGGAAGTTGTCCAAAAGACGATGAAAGAATTTGAAGAGGCAAAGGGCAAAATGCTAATAGCGTGAAGTAGGCGGAGGCAGGGCTAACGTGGAATTGAAGGTATTAGGTGTTGGCGGTTAGCGAGCTTTTAGAGGGTGTTTGCGATTCGCGGATTTCTTTTGTACATTATTGCTGTGGCGATTTGAATCGACAGCTTGCAGCCACGCAGCATGAATAGCTAAAGCGTCGGTCAATAAGTTTACTCCTATTGTACCCCGACGCGGCCGTGTTGGGGTTTTTGGTTTTTTGGGGGAAAGAGATAGTATTAAGTTGTAAGCTAACACAAGGGGGGAGACATGCAGGATTTTAAAAAGCTAAACGTTTGGGAAAAAGCACATGCGCTAACGTTAGAAATTTATTTCGTTTCTAAGAAATTTCCGAAAGATGAACTTTTCGCATTAACAAATCAACTACGGAGAGTATCTTCCTCGATCAGTGCCAATATCGCAGAGGGTTGCGGGCGATCGTCCCAGAAGGAATTTCATTTCTTTCTCTCGGTCGCCACCGGCTCGGCAAGTGAAGTGGAATACTTCCTTCTTCTCGCTAAAGACCTGAATTATGTTTCAGAGAACGAGTACGGGAAATTGAATGAACACGTAAACGAAGTAAAGCGAAAGCTAATTTCATTATTGAAAATAGTGGGTAAGTGATAAACGCATAACGAATAACGAGTAACACATAGCTTAAAACGTAAAACTCCTATCTACAGAACTTACGGATGAAATCCTTCACACAACTTCTTCAGGAAAAAATCATCGTCTTCGACGGCGCAATGGGGACGAACATTCAGGCGCAAAACCTGAATGCCGATGATTTCGGCGGCGAGCAGTTCAACGGCTGCAATGAGTACCTTGTTGTTACAAAACCATCCGCGGTAGAAAAAGTACACGCAGATTTTCTTTCCGCTGGAGTCGATGTTATTGAAACCGATTCATTCGGTTCCGCGTCGATCGTCCTCGTCGAATATAACCTTCACGCACTCGCGCACGAGTTGAACTTTAAAGCCGCCGCGGTGGCGAAGAAGGTCGCACAGCAATTCTCAACGCCGTCTCATCCGCGGTTTGTTGCCGGTTCGATGGGCCCGACGACGAAGCTCCCTTCGCTTGGACATATCACGTTTACCGATATGAGCAGAGCCTATTATGAGCAAACTGCGGGACTTGTCGAAGGAGGCGCCGACCTGCTGATTGTTGAGACATGTCAGGATCTGCTGCAGACCAAATCGGCGCTTGCGGCGATCTTCAAATACTTTGCGGATAAAAAGCTTCGCGTGCCGGTTGTCGCTTCAGTCACGATTGAAACAACGGGGACGATGTTGATGGGAACGGAAATCGGAGCAGCTCTGACCGCACTCGAGCCTTTCGATATCGACGTTATCGGCTTGAATTGCGCGACCGGACCCAAAGAGATGTCGGACAACATTCGCTATCTCTGTTCAGCGTCGCCGCTTCCGGTTTCATGCATTCCCAATGCCGGCCTTCCCGAAAACGTCGGCGGGCATGCCCACTACCACCTCACGCCTGAGGAATTTGTACAGTATCTCGGCCACTTTGTGAAGGATTTAGGCGTGAGTGTCGTCGGCGGGTGTTGCGGAACGCGCCCCGAACATCTTAAACAACTTGTCGCGGCCGTCGGAAATTGTTCCCCTAAGAAACGGCCAATAGATTTTATCCCGTCGTCTTCGAGTTTGTATATCAGCGCGCCCTTCCATATCGACCCGCCGCCGGTTATCGTCGGAGAGCGGACAAATGCTAACGGATCGAAAAAATTTAAAGAGCTGCTGCAGGCGGAAGATTATGATTCGATGGTCAACATGGCGAAAGAGCAGACCAAAGAAGGGGCGCATATACTCGACCTGTGCGTTGCCTACGTCGGACGCGATGAAGTCCGCGACATGAAGGAAGCTGCGTTTCGCTTTAACACGCAAGCGACACTTCCGATTATGATCGACTCCACCGAAGCACCGGTCATCGAAGAAGCGCTGCAGCTTTTTGCG
>CAWJKX010000006.1:0-22974 GCA_963843065.1 uncultured Bacteroidota bacterium | reverse complement strand
TGTTTTGCTCCACTTGCTTCGGTTCAGTTGGTGTTTGTTAATCTCCGCATCGATCTCGCCGGCAACGAGTGTGCGAAGGATATTTTCAATCGCCCGCTGTATCGTTTTTTTCTTATCCGAAACGCTTTCGGGATAAAATGTCTTCTTCAACTCCGCAACGTCGGAAATATGGGAGGAGATTCGTTTTTTCCTGTTCAGATTGAACTCGCCGGTTGTGAGCCGCTCGTTGAGCTCCACCGATACGCCGTGATATTTCGCGAGCAGTGAATTTCCTTGGCGTATCTTGTAGAGAAGGTTCGGCAGCGCTTCGATATCGTTCACTTTTGCAAGAAACTCCTCGCGTGTCTCCATCTGCATCGGAAAGTCGACTGCGAGCGACAGCCAGAATCTAAGCCGCGCGATGTTTACAGCAAAATCTTCAACATCAACGCCGTAAAGATTATTTTGGATGATCTGCTTTTTCAGCGTATAGACGTCCCGCGGATTCGCAAGCCGGTTCTGCACGAGATATGGATGATCGTGCTCGAGCTTTGCACCGATGGCTTTGTAGCATTCCAGTATTTCGAACATCATCCCCACCGGAAACGCGCCGGAACCGACGGCGGGGTCGAGCACTTTGATTGAATAGAGCGCCTTGTACAGCTCCAATGCATCTGACGCTTCCATTGTGCTTGCGTCGTGCGACTCGACGAGATTTTCAATTTTCGATTGCCACAGTGCCAATTCACTTTCTTTTCCTGCGTCATTCCGGTCGAGCCACGCCGTCAGGCGAGGCGAAGAACCGGAATCCAGCCTCTTCATCTTGCTCTCCTGGATGCCAGCGTGCGCTGGCATGACAACCTCGCTTGTAACGTCATTCCGGTCGACAGACTCGTCGTGTTGTGGCGAGCGAACGCCGGTCGACGACTCGACTCGCCGAGAATCCAGTGATTGGATGTCAGCTGGAGTTGATCCCTCTGAAAGCGGGACTGGCATGACAAATTTCTTTTGGCCTACAAGGTAATTCTTTAACGCCTCCCGGCACATAAAGGAGACGATATTCCGCGGAGTATAATACGCTCCTTTTTCCTTTCGCGCGATGACCGATTCTTCGAACACCTTGCCAAGCATTTCAGGATTGACGGCAACTTCCACGTCGAGCGGAGTGTCCTCGTTCACGGTAAAATTGTACCTGCCGAACAGGTCGAACAGTTCTTTGAACGCGTCGTTGGAAATGTCGATCTGTTCATCGATCGGCTCCTTTTCGAACAACCCTCCGTTGAGGAACGGAAGAACGCCGATGCGTTCCTGGAAAAGCTGAGCTGTCGCTTTCGCTTTTCCTTCCTTCATCAGAACGAACTCGACCTGGCGGTTCAATCCGGCAAAGAAAACATAGAAAAGATACTCGCTATAAAAATTCTTTTTCTCGCTCATTGCTCGTTTATACAAATCGGACAAATAATTCGGGTTGAAATCGAGCCACCGGCGCTTCTCCAGGAACTTCAGGAACATAAGACGGTTGACAAGATTCTGCACAAACAAATGGAGACGCTCATCGGCAGCCGTTTCTTTTTCTGTCCACTTCTCCATTGGCTTTTGATAGAGCTTCGCGGGAACATCGAATTGCCCGGCAAGAAATTGTTTGATGGATGTAAAGATGCCGTCGTATTCTTCATAAAATTTCTTTGTTACTTTCTTTACGTCGAATGCCGACGACCACTGCTCGACCCAACGCTCCGGGACAGGCCCGAGCAAATCGCTCTCTTGCGGATATGCTAAATGTGGAATGTTGAACTCGCAGAGCGTGCGGATAAAATCGGATTGATACTCCCATCCGAACGTGGAGATCTTCGCTTTCTGGGCGACCTCTCCTTCAAAATGTGCGAAAGTGTAATTTTTCCAGTCGTTGGTGCAGATAAAAAGAACGTGCTGGGGATTCCACGTTTTGAAATCTTTCAGCTTCCGTTTCATCGGCTCCAAAGCGCGGAGCACTCTTCGAAGCTCGGTCAGATACAATCGAGGCTGTTGCAATTGCAGAACAAAAATCCCCCACGGCTGGTCCTGCACGAAAGGGCGAATCTGTGCGATGGTCGAGCCGCGCAAATCCTCGCGGCGGATTCCCAGTTCATCCGGATAGACATCGAACGTGACTTCGTCGAATGAAAGGTCGTCCGGAATAGGCCAGGCAAGTTCCGACGAGAGGAAACGGAGGAAGTCTTCCCGCGAATGTATGCTATGGATGGATGATGGGGAGATGGACATTACGCAATTTACAATTTTCGATTGCCAATTTTTTATGTCATTCCGGTCAAGTCACGCCGTGAGGCGGGGCAAAGAACCGGAATCCAGTTTCGCGCCCTCTGGATGCCAGCGTTCGCTGGCATGACACACCTTTTACTTACAATGTCATTCCGGTCGAGCCATGCCGTGAGGCGGGGCAAAGAACCGGAATCCAGTTTCGCGCCCTCTGGATGCCAGCGTTCGCTGGCATGACACACCTTTTACTTACAATGTCATTCCGGTCGAGCCATGCCGTGAGGCGGGACGAAGAACCGGAATCCAGCATCTTCATCTTGTCTCTTGGATGCCAGCGTTCGCTGGCATGACACACCTTTTACTTACAATGTCATTCCGGTCGAGTCACGCCGTAAGGCGGGACGAAGAACCGGAATCCAGCATCTTCATCTTGTCCCCTGGATGCCAGCGTTCGCTGGCATGACATCAGGGTTTATCACTTTGTTATAACTCATTCGTCAAATCTTTCCATTCTGGATTCATCGATTCAATCAATTCCAATTTCCATTTTCGCAGCCACCACTTCAATTGCTTTTCTCTCGCAATCGCATCTCGGGGATCATTATACTCTTCAAAATACGCCAGTAAATCTACCTTATATTTTTGCGTAAAGCCTGGAATCAACCCTTGCTTGTGCTGATCCATACGGTCGCGCAGACTATTGGTCATGCCAACATATAAAGTACCATTACGTTTACTTGCTAAAATATATACGTAATATTTTCTTGCAGACATATTCCCCCCGAATTATCATTCCGGTCGAGCCACGCCGTCAGGGGGGCGAAGAACCGGAATCCAGCATCTTCATCTTGTCCCCCTGGATGCCAGCGTTCGCTGGCATGACAAGCTTTACAGTTTTATGTCATTCCGGTCGAGTCACGCCGTAAGGCGGGACGAAGAACCGGAATCCAGCATCTTCATCTTGTCCCCCTGGATGCCAGCGTTCGCTGGCATGACACACCTTTTACTTACAATGTCATTCCGGTCGAGTCACGCCGTAAGGCGGGACGAAGAACCGGAATCCAGCATCTTCATCTTGTCCCCTGGATGCCAGCGTTCGCTGGCATGACACACCTTTTACTTACAATGTCATTCCGGTCGAGTCACGCCGTGAGGCGGGACGAAGAACCGGAATCCAGCATCTTCATCTTGTCCCCTGGATGCCAGCGTTCGCTGGCATGACATCAGGGTTTATCACTTTGTTATAACTCATTCGTCAAATCTTTCCATTCTGGATTCATCGATTCAATCAATTCCAATTTCCATTTTCGCAGCCACCACTTCAATTGCTTTTCTCTCGCAATCGCATCTCGGGGATCATTATACTCTTCAAAATACGCCAGTAAATCTACCTTATATTTTTGCGTAAAGCCTGGAATCAACCCTTGCTTGTGCTGATCCATACGGTCGCGCAGACTATTGGTCATGCCAACATATAAAGTACCATTACGTTTACTTGCTAAAATATATACGTAATATTTTCTTGCAGACATATTCCCCCCGAATTATCATTCCGGTCGAGCCACGCCGTCAGGGGGGCGAAGAACCGGAATCCAGGATTTCACATCTGGATGCCAGCGTTCGCTGGCATGACATATATTTTTTGGTTTGTTATAGTCAAACTGAGACCCAGCTCAATTGTCGCATCAATGATGCGACAATCTTCTGAACGTTCACGAGCTTGCTGAATAAGAGAACGTATGTCACCAAGTAAATTGGCCGAGGGAATTATGGTATTTCTCTGGCCCCCTTTTTTGCTCATGACACCTCCATCCAGCAGACCAGCACCGCCTTTTCACCGATCAATGCGTCCATATTTTTCAATTCTTTGCGGACGCATTGCTGTTCGATCAAGGCAAGGCTTTTGCGCAATTCCTCCATTGTGTTCACCACAACGCGCAGCGTTTCGGGCATCGATTGAACAGCGGCATTGATCGCACCCAAATCTTCCAGCACTGTCTCGGTTCCGAACTCACAAAAATACCAGCGACAGATTCCGGGAATATTTTTTGTGTTTCCCTGCTCATCGTTGGAGGTTCGGGAAGGGAATCGATATGCAGCGAAAACACCCCGTGGCTGTTGGTCGCGATTTTTTTTTCCGGAGAACAAACGTTTCGGAAGGACTGGGAGTATTTTGGACAGCTCAGGATGTGATTTCAACATTTCGGTCAATGCGAGATGCATATTCTCTTCCACCGTGCGGATACCGTCGTACTGAGCATTGAACACGCGCAGCGGTTCCAATTCTTCTTCCGGCCGGAGCAATTTTCCTCCTTCGATGCCGAGTGTCTTTGATATCCGGAGAACTTTTCGTGAAACCTTTTGGTAAAGCTTCAACAATTCGTCCAGTTCGTCCGGCGGAAGGAAATTCCAGAACTTTACGATGCTCTTGCTTCTTCCCATCGCTTTTTCAATCTCTGCATCCAGGCGGCGGTCGACACGCCCGATACGCTGCATCAGCCGAACCGGATTCCAATGCAGATCGTAATTGATCAAAAGGCTCGCATCCTGCAGGTTCAATCCTTCGGAAAGGACATCGGTCGAGACAAGGACATCGATCGGTTTTGCTAGATACTCTGCCCGCTCTTCAGCCTTGCAATTATAGTACGGTGCAAACCGTTTGATAACTTCTTCACGATCTTTCTTCGACGTGCTGTCGATCTCTTCGATGGAGCGGGAAGGAAGCCGCTTCTTTAATTCCCTGAACAAATATCGCGCAGTATCCCTGTACTGCGTGAAGATCAATACTTTGCCGCTGTCGAGCGGTTTTTCTTTAAGAAGATTGACTAACGCACTGAGTTTGTCATCTTTCGTTTCGTCAAGGTTTTTGTGGATGAACGTAAGGAATGAAACCAGCTCATTGAGATCTTTTTTAACATCGGTGACGATCTCATCTAACTTGAAAATCTGCGGGTCGAGTTCCTCTTTGGGAGCGGGAAGGATATCATCTTCCTCAACCTCTTCAATATCGTCTACGTCCTGGTACCGTTCCTTCCAGTGCTTTTCAATGATCTCCCAAAACGCTCCGTTGTTTTTCTTCCATTCTTCCCAGTCGTCCGGAGCGTAATGACGCAAAAAGCGGGCGTTGGAACGAAGCAGCTCCTCACAGGAAGACTCAAACGCCTTGTACGACGATTCCATCCGCTTCAGCATTGTCGCGCGGATAAGCATAATCACCTGCTTTTCGCGGTTTTTAATCCCCTTATCGATTTTCTCTTCTTCTTTCTTTTTGCTCTCAGTATTATAGAGAGAAAGCTCAAGGAAAGGATTCTCTTTGTTGAAGGAGGCTTTCACCCGTGTAAAGAGGTCGCCGTAAATTTTTGCCAGGGTGTATTCGGCAACACGGGGATCCTCGCGTGTTGGGAAATAAAACTTCCCGGCCCCGGTCTTTTCAAAATATTTGCGGGCATATTCGCGGCTGCGCTGGATAACAAGAGCCTGAAATATTTTATCCTCGCGAAGTATCTTTTCCGCCTCCTGAATATCGAAATCGGGGAATAACGCTTCTTCTCCATTATCATCGTCCGTCGTTAACTCCATCTTCGCTTCAACGGCTTTTTCCTTCTTGATAAAATCGCTGCGAAGGTTCGGGATGCCGAGTTTTTGAAAATAATCGGACTTTTCGCGGGAAAAATATTCGATGAGGTGAAGAAGGTCGTACAAAGAATTGTTGATCGGTGTTGCCGTAAGAAAAAAGATCGGCTTCTTGCGTTGATTCCATTCGACAAGCTCGTATAATTTTCGGCTCCGTTGGGCATTCGGCGTCCGGAAATGATGCCCTTCGTCGACAAGGATGACATCGGCGCGCTCGCGAATCCTCTCAATTCGTTTTTCCAATTTTTCCCTATGTAAATCGGTATGATTGAGAATCTCGATCTGTGCACCGTATGCCTCATCGACATTGTAGTTTAAGTATTCGGTTAAGCGTTTTTCCCAGACACTCTCTCTTGTCGATTTCGGCACGATCAATACAATTCGCTTTCTCTCGTGGAGAAAGCGCTCAATAAGCATCAACCCGATATAGGTTTTGCCGAATCCGACACCGTCGCAGATCAATGCACCGCCCCACTCTTCAGCAATTTTGAGAGCTTGCTTGTATCCGGCTTTATTCAAATCGTCAAGCTCCGGGTACACTTTCGATTCATTCTCTTCCCACGATGTTGTCGGCATTTCTTTGCCGAGAAAGAATTCGTAGAGTGCTTTGGCATACACCTCGAACGGAAGATATTCTTTCAGATGCGGTTCAATGACTCTGAGAACGACATCGCGTATTTCTTCACTTTCCTTCCAGCATTCCTCATACCATTTCTGCAACGCATCTAATTGGTGTTGTTCGGTCGAGAGAAGATTCAATTCAATATTCTTGCACAATCCAGGCTCGGTAAAATTGCTCGACCCGACGATACCGTAGTTGGACAAATGGGGTGGTTTCAACTGCATCAGCATCGCTTTAGCGTGGAATTTTGCTTTTGTGTACACTTTCGTCCCGATATGGCCGGAAAGAAGCGATTGACGGATAGCGGAAAGCCCCCGTAGTGAATCGTCCTTTTCTTTTTCACGCTCGATGCTGTCATCGCTCATCGTTTTGACGGCGTCTTCCAATTCCTTTTTCGTTCGCTTCGTCGTTTCATCTCCCATAACGATTCGAATTTTTTCAAGGCCATTCCAGAAGGAGTCGAGAGCAAGAAGAGAACCGATCTCAAAGTAGCCGGTCGCTACATCGAGGCTTTTGGATTCAGGAAGAAGCCTCTTAAGTGCGTTAAGGACGGTATTATCGTTACGGTTATCGAGAATTGTAGGAAGCTTTGCGGACATGGTTTAACCGGTGTTCATACAAAAAATCCGTAGAGGACAAACTACGGTGAGCCATCACTACGGATCCAAACTTGCCTCAAT
Source organism: uncultured Bacteroidota bacterium (assembly GCA_963843065.1). GTDB lineage: Bacteria > Bacteroidota > Ignavibacteria > UBA10030 > UBA8401 > JAGVPT01. The sequence goes on along the minus strand of CAWJKX010000006.1, from coordinate 15,804 downwards.
GTAACGTAACAACACACAAAATTCAACCGGTGGCAGAGAATCGGTGTTCCCCTACTTAAAAAGTTCTGTAGCCGTTGAGACGTAATCACTTTTTTACTATATTATTAGCGATAATTCCTGTGCCCGTAGCTTCCAATTCGCCCTGCGAACGAAGTGAGCAGTTGGCGAATTGAAAATCCCGCAAAACACAAAGTGATGCTTTCGGCAAGAGCTGCGGGATTTCGCGTTGGCTGAACGCTACAAACTTAAACCTGTGCCCGTAGCTCAATCCCGCAAAAGAGCTGCGGGATTTCGCGTTGGCTGAACGCTACAAACTTAAACCTGTGCCCGTAGCTCAATCCCGCAAAAGAGCTGCGGGATTTCGCGTTGGCTGAACGCTACAAACTTAAACCTGTGCCCGTAGCTCAACTGGATAGAGCACCAGCCTTCTAAGCTGGGGGTTGCGCGTTCGATTCGCGCCGGGCACACAAGAAACAAAGCCTCCTGATGTAGGTGGTAACCAAAGTGGTAACCATTGAGCCTCCCAAAATAAGGAGGCTTCTATGTTTTTACACAAAAGGAATCGAATCTGGTATATTTGGTTTGACGATCCCCAGACTGGCAGACGAAGGAAGGTTTCGACTCACAGTGGCATCAAGTCTGATGCGCTTTCTGCCCTACGCAACTTCTCGGAATTAACCCGCAACAAAATAAAAGCTCCATTACTTTCCGCTTTCCAACAACAGATAGTTGATTATCTCCTGCCAATCTTGGCGCCGGGCACTGTGGACATTTACCGAAACGCGCTTAACCATTTTATTATTCATACCGGTAACATCACCATTGATAATATTTCACAATGGCATGTAGACAGTTACAAATCTCAAGCAATGAAAAGACTTGCTCCAACGACCGTTAATATCGACCTCAGAACTCTAAGGGCTGCGTTTGGAATTGCAGTGCGTTGGAACCTGATCAGAGAAAATCCTTTTACAAAGATAAAATTGGTGCCCCTGCCTGAAACGACACCGTCATTTTTCTCTCCGTCTGAATTCTCACAATTCCTGAAGACTATCCATGAAGACTGGTTCAGAGAAATAGTGCTGTGCGCTGCTATGACAGGTCTCAGAAGATCAGAGCTCGTAAACCTTCGGTGGAAAAACGTCGATCTGAAACAACGAGTCCTGAGAATTGAATCGTCAAAAACTTTTCGGACCAAGACTGGGAAAAAACGTATTGTTCCAATAAATCCTATTGTGTTCAAGATATTTCAGCGAAATTATTCCTCAAAGGAGGAGCAGTATGTTTTTCTTTTTAAAGACGCGAAGATTGACCCTAGGTTATTGACCCACAAACTTAAGGATGTTCTGAGACGAGCTAAAATGGATCGACCTGGAATCCACTACCATTCACTAAGGCATACGTTCGCTTCTTGGTTAGTGCAGAATAATGTTTCCATCTACGCTGTGAAGGAATTGCTGGGACATAGTGACGTAAAGATAACTCAAGCATACTCGCACTTAGCAGGAAGCCAATTACATGAAGAAGTTTCTAGGTTGCCACTCCTAACAGAATAAAAAATCCCCCGCAGCTATTCACCACGGGGGGTCTATGACCGGTTAAACAGCCGGTTTGACAGGTGTCGCAGGATCAACTGTTGGCTTCAAACTGTACCAACCATATTTCGGTTTTACCAATGCACCGTCAGAAGCAGATGCTGACTCCAGGCATCGGTCAATCGTTCGATCTTCAAAGCCGAGCTTCTTACATCGTTCGACAATATCCTTTCTCTGGAGTTCCTTGTCCGCTCCAAAGATCTCGCTGAAGTTGATCTTATCCTCAGCCGATTTACGGCCGGTTCCTCCTTGTACGGGAAGATGGTCCTGTTCGTTCACTTCGCCCTCGTCCAAAAACCAGAGCTCGTCTCCTTCCAAACCCAAAAGATGAGCCTTCATCAACTCATCGTTTCCATTTCGCAGCTTCGTGGGCTTAAACACTCGTTTGGATCCGTCCTGCCCAGAACGACGAAGTTGAAGGTTCGAATCAGCACTCGCGCTGAAAACCTGTGAGCCACGGATGTTGTCGTTGTGCATCGTGTCGTAACGAACACCTTTTTTCGTATGATGCACGATTAATACAGCGACAGCATATTGATCACGCATACTAATCAATTTTCTCATGATCGTCTTCATCTCGGAGGCGTCGTTTTCTTTACCGCTATGCGCCCAGTAAAAGCAATCAAGCACGACGAGGATTGGATTTTCCATGCCCAAGATCTTCACGATATCGTCCCAAGACTCTTGCAGGGGGTGAATAAATTCAGGAGTGAGAAAGTTACCAAGGTTCTTCGATTGATCATGAAAAAACTTTCTTCGCATTTTCTTGAACCGCTGAAGAAACACTGGGAACGGAAGCTCGTTGTTCAGGTAAAGCACCTTCCCGTGTCTTTTTATCTTGTAGCTGAGAAATTTTGGCAATCCGGTTGCGATTGATAGAGCCAGGTTCATCGCCAACAAACTCTTTCCAGCGCCCTCTTCTCCGGCCAAGAAATTGAAGGACTTTTCACCGATGACGCCCTCCACGATATCATTCAGCACTGGAGTCTCCATCAGGTTCATCTCCATGCCGGTGCGCACTACAATATCTGATGAAGGATAACTGTAAATCGACTTCACGGTTGATTCTACTTCGTTATCCGGCATCGGAGTTGCCAAACTACCATTCCAAAGTTTCAACACTTCAAAGCCTTCAGTATAATCCATTCCTAGTTTTCTGAAATGACCTGTCAACGAGGCCAACTGGTCATTTCTCGTCCCTACTGCAACACCTTTCGCAATGATCTCTGAGTACGTCGTTTTCCTATAGTTCGGATCTACTTTGTTCGGGTCTTCAGTCCTTAAATACGCGCACAATTCGAATGCCTCGATGATTGCCTCGGCGCTGACCTCATGGGGTTCAATCGAAGGATGTCCGTTTACCCATTCATATTCATTTCCGCTTGCGTGGTACTGACGGAGGAACCAGAGTCTGGCATTCCTTCCAACGTATTTCAAGGTGATCGAAAGAGCCGTCTTTGCTCCTACCGAAGACCACCCCCTTGTCAAAAGGAAGACTTGTTGTGACTCGAACCCAAATATGCTCTCCAGTTTTGCTTCCGCTTTTTACTCTCCAACTATAACTTTCGTTAAGTCCGAGAACTTTCAAAAGGGATAAAACCGCATCGTTAGTCTTCATTTTGTCAAAATCGATACATACATATCCATTGATCCCGCACACGATCCCGAGGCCGGTGCAGTTGCCCCATTCATACGACTTCAGTTCTTCAAGAGACTGTCTTTCAGTCTGCAGGCGATCCCACTCAAGAGCGGGCTTCTTACCATTCCTTATCGGGAGAACATTTGCTCCCATTGTGTACATAGCTTCGGCGACTTCTGCGTATTTCATATAACTTTTCTTTTTCTTTCATTTTCATATGTTCCTCATCATTTGTAAAAGCAATGAGGCTGCGACAACTGCCGTAGCCCCATATTTTTAATTGCGTACAGTCTGGATCGGCGATCCCAACAACAGAAAATCCTTAACATTTAACGGTTCGACAACAACCATCTCTTCTCTCTTCTTCTTTCTCCATTCATCCCTTAATTCCATCAAAAGTTCTCCCAGACAATTCATCCCAACATATTTATTCCCGGTCGAGGAGCACCCCCAGAAAGTTCCGCTCGGAGACTTCTCCACCAAGATCTTATTACCAGAAGCATCCAATAATTCTCCCACTCCCTCATAATTACACGCAAGCTTCACTCTCAAACACCATCTCATAAAATCAATTCTTAACTCATCAAAATCGATTCGGCTTTGGCCTTTCAACGGCGAAATTATCCGTTTCGCCATCAGTGGGCTGGCAGTATCGATTATTTTCTTCTGCACGTTCGGAAGGAACGGAAATCTCAAGCTCTGATAGAGGGCTTCGGAAGACCTAATCTTTATTCCATTGACGATCATCGGGAACGCACTACTCATATTTAATAAATCTCCAAAGGGCTCTTTCACCTTGTGGAGGACTATACATTTTGACGCATTATATGTTTTTTCTGTCATATCCATAAAATAAAAATCCCCAAGAGACAGCAGATGTCGCTCGCACCTGCGTCCCAAGGGGACAACTTTTTTATCCGGCAATCTGCAACCTAAAGAGGTTGAGCGAACAAAATCACCTTCACTTGATTATTTAATATTTGTTACTTATATTACATTATACGAAATATTAATGACAAAATCAACTAAAATTAAAAGGAGAAGAAAATGAAAAACCCATCAGCTTTTATTCACGATGCCAGGGAGCTATCGCGCATCGTTCAGGCTGCCGTAAAGGATAGAAACCTCAGCCTAAACGAGATTTCCCAGAGGACCGGATTGGCGGTACCGACCGTAATGAGGATCTACCACGGGCAGGTTGACAAAGTTCAGGCAAAGACGGTTCGTGCCCTTGTCAGCGGCCTAGGATACGAGCATACCATATCCCCTGCCGGCGAGTTGAGGATAAAGGACAGCCAGAGGATCGGTCCGGGAAAGTTGACACCCGGGCAGAAGGACAAGGTTCTTAAAACCGTAATGAGGGTGCTTCGGGACGAGCTTGACCGACTTTGACATTGCCAGTTTGCCAAAACCCCTATAGTTTGTCGTGGCAAAGTCGAAGTGAAGTTCGACAGTTAGTCAGTTCGACAACAGTCGTGTCTAAGTGACGAAGCTGACAAAGTAAGGAGGTTTGCCACTTTGCCAAAATCTATAGGGTTCTGGGAAGTGTCAAAGTGTCGAAGTCGTGCGGCAAAATCAACTCACCGGCTCCCATTGGCACAACGACAGTCTGGCAGAAATACTATCAAACCAGGAAGTCGGTGTTCTGTATCACCTCGATCAATACCGATTCCTGTTCGTTTGCCTTCTTAATTTTCTGAGCTAGCTTTTTGATCTTCGACATAATGCGGTTGCCGATTATCTCGATCACCAGCGATTTTTCGAGTCGACCCTTCCACGATCCTTGGGAAGGAATTATTGTGAAGCCATCAAACTCCGCCGATACAATCCTACGAACCGCTCGGCGATTGCGGTCTTCTGTAAATATTCTATAGAGCATGAAATGAGTTCCTTAAAACGCATCATTTCATCGAGTCGTACGGGATATTCCCGCCTGAGCTCATCGGCAAAAATTGCCGTCTCTTTGGCTACCGAATAACCTCCTTTCCAAATCTTCATCATCCCCATAAAACAAAAAAACCTGAAACCGGGTAATAACGAACAAATCCGCACGCGACGCTAAGCGCCCATGCCGCAATCATGATTTGTACCGCTTACCCGCTTCCAGGAACAATCACCTTGGTCGCGGTCTTTTAGTGTTGAACGTGAGCACTAAACTCATATCCAACTGTATATAAAGTAAAAAAGAGAAATCGAAAAGTCAATAAGCCATCATCAAAAAATCCAGAAATCACGCCGCTCTCCAATAAGAATCGCGAATAGGCCTTAAAACAAAAAAATAAAAAATTCCCTGGAAATCGATCCCATCCTGGATTCGAGCGGAATCGGAGGCTATATCGTAGGACCCACTAGGGGTTGATATCCACCGAGTTACCTTTTGACTGAATCTAGTTTTTTAGGCTCTCTTTTTCTGGATCCGATCTGGACACTGTAAAGAAAAGCGCGAGTGATTGCGCTCTTCTTCTGCCGTCAAAGATAGGCGACAGCTTTCTCTTGCAGCGACATGCGGAGGATTGGGAGGCGGGAATACTGGACGTGGTTGCGTTGGGAAATTTCCTTCATCGAGTAACCAGCGGTCAGATCATCCAGAAAAGTTCGTTCTTCATCTGTCAGTGCGGACATGAAGTCTTCAGCCTGCGCAAAGTCCAGAGGGGTGATTCGCATTGGGATGAGAAACTTCGACAACGATGTTGCGCGTCCATCGCTTGAGATAGGGCGGTCGACATAAACGCGGTCATGATTCCACGCGTCGAGTTTTCTCTTGCCCATTTCTTTTGCGGGGAATGCACTGCGCGTGTTCAGTTCTTTGCTGCGGAAATGCATCATGCTTTTCATGAGCCCCGGTGAGCAGCGATCCCCAAGACGCTCTCCTTCCTTCCATGCCATTGTAACAAGCTCGGATCTCTGCAACTTGTCCCGCGTGAATTGTTCGCTGTAGTGCCACAACTCTTCGTATTCCTGATTACTCATAACTCCTCCTTGTGAATAGAATAGTTTGTCCTTCTATTCTTATCACATAAAAGGAGGCTTTTTTTAAATGGTATAAGAGTCGTGTAGCTGTTACACGCCTGCTATTCCACCCATCATTCTATCATTCACTAGTGAAAGGAATCAACACATGTGGAAGCTAAAAAAGGTCATCCAGATTGCGATTGACATCGGCAAAGCAATTCTTCGTCATTTGAAATAGGAGGACAAATGGAAAAGCAATCACCAGCTTGGCTCACTGATTTGCTTGAGCTATCAGAAAAGCAAGATGCAGAACGAAGTATGCAGATGTCAAAAGTTAGGTGCGATCAGATGCTCCAAAGTATCGCGGTGTTGGAATCGAAGATCGAGGAAGTGAACGACATCGCTGAACATGAACAGAAGATCATTGTTGAATGGCAGCAATCGGAAAACGGAAAGCTTGAACGGCAGATCGCGTGGTTAGCCAGGCAGTGCGAGGAATTCATCCGGGCTAGCGGAGATAAGACAATCCAGCTGCCACATGGCCGGTTGTCATTGCGTGCTGGTAAGGCTAAAGTTGCAATCGTAGATGAAGCCGCCTTCATGCTCATAGCAGAGAAGAAAGGATTGGCGCGAATCAAACCAGCTGAGAAACTTCCAGACTTGCTGAAGATCCACGAGTTCATTCGAGTGAATGGATATCCACCAGCAGGCGTTTCCTATACACCCGCCACGGTAAACTTTTCATTCAAAACAAAACGAGGAGAAGACAATGTCGAACAACCGTCCGAAGTTGGAATTGCAGTTGAACCAGCCAGTCCGAGTGAAATTACTTCGTAATGAGCCGTTAATTGGTGAAAATGGACACGGCAAATATTTCATGTATGCGGTGGCAAATGAAGCGGGCGAGGAACTGGTTTGGTTTGCGCCTGCGCCAGCACATGATGTCATTCAGTCTCAGGGTCTAAAGACCGGGTCCGAAATTATCGTGAAACTCACCGGCAAAAATAAAGTCGAGGTGTCGATACTCGGGAAAGCAGCGGAGACCAGAACAGGCTGCGAATCATCCGATAGTCGCAAGGAGGTGATGATCCAGTCTATGAGAGGATGCTGCGGAGATATTAGCAGCCGTCCCTGATCTCGGATTTCGTGCAGAGGATGCTCGAGCGATTGGGTTGAGTCTTTTTATTGCTCGCACGTAGGATCGTCGGCTAGGATGCACCAGAAAGCCCGATTGTATCTCGGGCTTTTTTTACCAATCATGAATATCATATTTAACTTACAGCTTTAGCAAGACCAATGATTTCCGCTCGGATACCGCTCAAGTAGAAATGCAGGACAACATCTACAGGCAATCCCTCCTTTTCAGTGAACACTATGCTACTCTTGACTTGATAGCCGAAGGTCTGTTGTAGCTCTAAGATTCGCACTCTGAGACGACCTCCCGCAACACGAGTTAGAATTCCTCTGAATACTATTGGATCGCCTTTGACTGGATCACGCCAAGAATCACGATAAACAGGACTATAGGCCGTGAAGATCGCTCTAAGATCACTGACGTGTGAAAACGACTCGTCGAAGTGCTTCTCATAAGCTGCCGCAACGTATAGAAAGAAGTGAAAGTTGATCGGATTCCGAGAGGCAATCTTTGAATTCTCTCCAATAAGTTTCTGCAATTTCAATCTATTATTTGCTTGGTGTAAGTTTCTACCATAATAATTAAATAATAGCAAGGCAGCAGCATCCAAATGCTTGTAGGATTCAAGCTCAGTGATAATCCTCATGCATTCCTTTTCATTTTTTTCGTCACTATGAAAATGGAACATCAATATTAGGGCTAAATGTCGCAAATTGTCATTGACATAAACAGAATCAAGGTAGGCAAGATAAGCTTTTCGATCTTCAGGAGTAATTCGTTTGTGTTTACGGAGATAATCACTCTTTATCTTCACAACCGACTCAAGGTCGTCGTATACACAACGCTCTGCTTGCTCAATCAAATTCTCAATTACAATTAACTGCCTCGTGCGCTCTTCATCGGTAGAATGAATTTTATCGAGGCACCAAATCTCAAACTTCGTGAAATCAACATATCCGTAAGAACTGAACTGGTCAAGGATTAGTTTTACCTGAAAAAGTTCTCTTGCTTCTCTCACATACTTTAATGTAAGATCCAACTCCTTTTCCTTTGAGTATGTTAGCCTTGCTAAGTCGAAATTCAATGTTGCTCTGCGGTGAATTAACCGGTGGTTACGTCTATCAAGTAGTCCTTCAACGTGGAGGATGTTGTCTATAGCATCGTTAAGAGATTTCTCATCTTGGCGGTGCTGTAAATTAACTGCATAGTGAAGGGTAAAGTGAGGATCGGTCACCAAATTCTTGCCCACAGGCGTCAAAGAGCTTATTCAATTTATCTTGGGACAAATCATCCGTATCCCGAATTGATTTTAGAAGGTCAATCAACAATGTAGAGTTTTGGAAGCCTGCTGAGAGGTGTTGCACCAAATTCAAATAGGACTCGAATCTCTTATCGTCGCTCGGATAAAAATACTTGACGAGCAAATCTGAGACGATTGGATGTTTTGTTCGAAAATATAAGTCCGGTGCAGTGCCTGTTGACGTATTTGCCGCTTGAATGAGAATGCCTTTGCAATCAACCGCAAGAATATCACGGGTGAAAGCTTCCCAATCTGTTGAAACAAGTTTCCTGAGAAGTGGAGCAGGCATCAGACAACCAAACCTGTAAAGCATTGAGGTATGAAGAAATGCTTCCTGAGCTTTCTTGGGCAATTCATTGTAGGCACTAAGTAAATAGGAAATATGCTGGCTGTGCGTTAGTAGACCGACAAGCGACGTAAATGTATCTCCTGCATATTCTGAAGTTACTTTACGAACAAGTTCATTCTTCTGCCGAGCGTCTCTATATTGAATCAAACTCGCATCTCTGAGCTTTTCCACCAGATCAGCAGCTTCAATTTCATTCAAACTTGTATCGACTCCTATTTCAGTCACATTTGCATAGTGATGTTGGTGCATGTGTCTTTCTAAAATATTCTCCCTGATTGAGCCGATTAAGACCACATTGATTTCTGGGAATTGTTCCACGCTGATTCGATTTCTAAGATCCACCAGAGCCTTAAAATTGCTATCCAGTTCAATTCGATTAAACATTAACACTATATGTCGTGCTTTTGTAAGTTGCGCCAACTTCGCCAAGTCGCTTGTTTCAATTTTATCGGGATCAAACACCTCGAAGCAAAGAACATCTAAATCCTGGTCTTGGGATAATCGAGATGCCAATCGATAAGAAAAAGTGGTCTTCCCCGTTCCATATGAGCCCTTCAAAGCTAAAATTGGGGCCAAATCTTGCTTTGTGGTAAATGATTTCTTGACATAAGCAAGAACGGCCTGGAGCACTTGCTCTCTGACCACATCATGGTTTCGTCGAATCGTGTCAAATGTAGGCTCCTCACCTTGATAAAAATCTTTTTGCTCAATCGAAGGAAATGCATTTGCCCTTGATAGCTGAACAAGGGCGCCTCCAATGCGAACTTTCACATCGGAAGGAAGCGTCACTAATTGATCATTCCTATTTGAAAACTTCACTTTTATCCGGTCAGCTTTCGCATCAGAAGACTCCCGTTCCCACTCGACATATTGTTGAAAAAATTGTTCTGACGTCAATCGGAGGACGCAGATCCTACTTTGTGAAAAGTATGCCAATTGTGAATCTTGAGCAAACGGGTCGATATTTATAATCCATTTTTTGTTTCGGAAATTGTAATTGTCGATTTTTTTTAAGAGGCTCTTCGAAAAAGGATCCGTGAATGAGTATCCAACTGAAATAAAGACTATTCGCGGTGATAGATTTTCCAAAGATTTGAGGACGCCCTTGTAAAACCTGTTTGCAATAGTGAAATCTTGGGTCGAGAATACGAGAGGATATTTCTGTGAATCGCTGATGCATCCATTGAGCTTGACGTATTTTACTTCGTCGTCAGCTGGGGTGTAGCCGTAATCACTCAATTTTTTGATGGCCTTTATTTTGTGATTGGCCAAACTATTAATAGTGAGATTGTCATAAGCTCTCTCTATCACCAAATCACAATTTGTAGTAATTATTTCTCTCCAGTTCAGTCTGGCAATAATTCTATGGGTATCTGTAATATCGAGCTTAGCCAGCAAATCTACGACGAAAGAGTCAAAATCGGTTCGATTAAACTGCGGATCAGCGCTCAGTGAATCAACAAATTCGACAATATCATCCGTTTCAAGATGAATTCCTATCTTGTCCGCATAATAATTCATAATTTGTTGACTCAGAAATTTTTTACCTCCGACTGATGCACCAGCACCAAGAAATAGAATAGCGTTACCGCGTGCAATGGCAGAGAAAATATTCTGTCTTAAATATTCAATAGCATCTTTCGTAAGTTCAAGTATATGTTCCATAAGCGATCATTCAGTATATTAAAAACATCAGGAGAATTCTTCTCATTATTCTTTGAGAATTGTTGAGATGAATTTTGAGCAATCCCAATAGACCTCCCGCTAACTCGTATCCGGACATTCAATCGGACGCATTATATAAACAATAATCCCCCGCCAGCAATGACAAGGGGCTCTATTCAAATCCCCCTGCAAGCTATGGCGCAAATATATTATTGTTTAAGGGGAATGTCAAACGTTGGAGTTTGATCGTCTGGTTCGATTAATATCCACACCTCCATTACTTCCAGCTTGCACTCCAAACACTCCTCCACATGCTCCAAGATTTCCTCGGGCAGATGATCCTGCTTGTCCGATATAAGTGCGTCGACGTATTGAGCCAGTTCTTGTTCGTCAAGGTGTGTCATACACATAAATATCCGATTCTGAGGCATTCTGGAGAAACTGATTTTGGAATTCAGATCAAAAGTGGGGTGCCTGGATGCGACGCGAAATTGGAACTGGCATTGGCATTCGAGTTTGGCGGTATCTACCCGATTTTCTTTTCTCTAGGCAGCTCAAATAAGGTGGCGGGGATGTATTTAAACTTGACTATTTTAAAGCCCAACGATTTTGCGGCGAGAGTAAACGCCCCCTGTGGTATGTAAATTCCCAGGGTGCGAGATAAGATGTCGGCATGCTGAGCATTGTTTTTAAGGCACACTTCTTTTTTATTCATATTCTGCAGAAATCGTAGAGCTAACTTAAACGCATCGAATGATTTTTCAAGCACTTCCCGTTCTGCTTTAAAGCTTTTCCCTAATTTTCCAATGCCATATTCGGCATACCTTGGATTATCCTGAAGTAATTTCTTGAACAGCTCTTTTAATAATATTTCGTTTGAGTCCATGCCCCTATTTGCAAAGATTATAAACAAGAATCAAGCGGTCTATTACCTACTACGAATTACTTGTAGACCCTCGCTCCCTTATAAATGCCGAGAATCCAACTTCGACATTGCCACCGAGCGTATAGGGGGTGTGGCGAAGTGACAAAGTTCAGGTCATGGCCGTCATTATTGAAAGTTCTATTCAGCGCGGTAAATAGTCGCTGCTCCGTGCTTTTGGCTTTACCTTGGTGGGATCCTCCCCTGCGATATCGACAACACACGATTGATTGTTAAGAGTAAGCGCGCTTCTTTTCAGGTTTTCGTGGAAAGACGTTCTCTTTGGTGTCAACCACTAATACATACCACTGGACATATTTTATGATGAAAATCCCGTTATAATCGCACAAGTGTCCACTGTGTCCGGTGTGTCCACCCTTTTTACGAAAAACTTTTCTACGCACTGTAGCTACGGTATTACTGTTATATTATTATTTCTTATTATTTATTTAAAAAACATATGGACACTGTGGACAGTGTGGACACTTTGGGCAATCTGAACGAAAAAAAGCAAAAAATGTGTCCACCTCTCCCCTTCGTAACTGGACACTGATGGACATTATTCATCGTATCCAACATCCCGACTGCTAACGAACCGTTATCGTAAATCCGGAGGATGCTCTGATTGATGGTTGCGGCTTTAATTCAGATTCAGCGTGATCTTGTTTACTGACTTGTGCAACTGTTCCGGCTGGAGATGAGAATAAATCTGTGTCACGCTGGGCGAACTGTGTCCCGCAAGTATTTGAACCTCATATAGGCTTACCCCCCGCTGCACCAATACCGAACAAAACCCATGTCTCAGGGAATGAAAATGTAATTTGGGATTGACCTCAGACTTGATGACGTATTTTTTGAAAACCTTCGAGACGTGATCCTCAAGATATTTTTTACCGCTTGTATGAAATACATATTCACAAGCACGGTTTTTCGCCTGTCGTAGCAGAAGCTCAAATACCATATCATTCATAGGGATTACTCTACACTTCTTGCTTTTGGTGGTGAATCCTAACGTATTTTGCACGTTAATTATCCTTCTGCTCATATCGATTTGGGACCATTGTAATGAAACAATTTCACCAAGACGCATCCCTGTAGCAAATGCACACAGGACAAGATCGCGGAAATCGAGATCTTCAATAGAATTATATAGTTTCGTCAACTCAGCTTCCGAAAAGTAAAGCGGATGAACTTCGACCATTTTCGCCCGTGTCACTTGTCGGCAAGGGTTGGAGTTGATGTATCCCCATCTCCTTGCAGCCTCAAAAACACTAGATAGCACTATATGATGTCGTCTTGCCGTCCAGTTGGAAACCTTTGACCGTTTGTTCTCCAGGTAGCGCTCTATATCTCGGACACTTATTTTCGTCACGTCCTTGTCGCCAATAGCCAAAAGGAATTGTTTCATACTATCTTTGTAACACCTTTGAGTGTGATAAGTATGAATTGTCGCTGAGTGCTCTTGGTATTCGTTAATGACCTCGGAAATTTTCTTCTGGGGCTCTGTCGGTGCGGTTACAGATTCTTGTGGCGTGGTTACAGATTCTTGAGGTCTAAAAGCCTGTAGAAAAGCGAGGGCGCCGCTTTTCGTGATCGATTTAGTCGAAACTTTTCGTTTCCGACCATGGCCATCAATATACCAATAATAGTAAATGCCGTTGCGTTTGGATAAAAACATCGGGGCCTCCACTTGAAATAGTAACCATGGAGGTAACCACTTAGTAACCACTTGGGGATTCGAGGATAAAAAATGCGGTTTTATTGAGCTGAAGGTGGGATTTGAACCCACGACCTGCGGTTTACGAAACCGCTGCTCTACCGCTGAGCTACTTCAGCATCTCTTTGACAATATAAAAAATTTAGAAGAAAATTCCAATAAACGGTCCTTGGAACAAGCGTGTATAATTCTGCGTTTTGTCGCTCATTGACCATGTCTGTGTTTCAAATCTGTAACCCGCCGTCACACCGTCGCCGACCAATTCACGGAACAAAAATTGAAGTTCGGCAACAACTGCGGTCGAAGAGCCGCTTTCGACGCTGAACCCGGGAGTACTGTAATAGATAATGCCGACACCCGTAAATTGAACTCCGAAATTTTTCGCAATGTGTTTGTATTTCACTCCCGTGCCGATTCCGACATTTGCAATGTTGAAATCTTTTGATGAATTTGTTGCTCCGCTGGCTTGAACGAAATTTGTCGAAATGATCACCGGGAGGAAGAAATTGCCGCGCTCGGAAGCTGCAGTAAACGAGATATCCGTAATTGATTCGGCGGCCATGGAAATTTCCGAACGGCTTTCGTTGTTAAATGTTGTAGGACGAATAACCAAAAGCAATCCGTACACCCATCTGCCGGTATTCTGCGAGCCACATTGGTGTTTTAATATGAATTCTTGCCGAATCGGGGAGCGTGTTCCCTCCGGCCGGCTCGAAATCCTGGATCGCTGTACTAATCCCGAGAGTTCGGTAATCATCGAGCGAAGGATAATTCTCTTCAAAAAGCTGGCATCGAGATTCATTTGCGATGCAGATGAGAAATACGAAAAGCCATGAATACCTGGCGCCACTCATACATTCCACCCGACTCATTTCTAAAATATTTTTACTGATGAAAGGTACATTTTTTTTTTAAAGTTTCAGCATCCGAAACCGTCAGACGCCTGGTCCAAGAAATCGCGATACTGTGAAATATTTAGACACGGTAAACCGAAAAAGTGTCCGGCAAATCCCAAACTGTAACATCACAATAAATTTGAATAACAACATCATTCACCGTATATTTAGTTATGCATAACTGCTCGAAAAAAATGAGACTTTGGCGTTTTGCTATCAACGCTGCCGCCATAAGCTATGCCGTAATTTCCCTAGTTGTTCTCTCATCATGCAAAGATTCGTCGAATTCGGTCTCAGCCCTCAACGATATCGTTTTTCCAGCTAAGGGTATCAGCTATGAGAAACAAGTGCAGCCCCTCTTCAACATCGGCTGCGCAACGACCTCGTGCCATGACAGTCAGGACCAAACGCTCAACCTTACAAGTTACGGCTTGTGGAAACTGGATCCTGGGGTTATCAAAGCTGGGGATACAGTCAACAGCAGGTTCGTCTGGTGCATCGAAGCGAAGCCGGGTTCCCCTCCGATGCCGCCGCCGAGGCCTCTGGTCGACAAACCAAATTCAGGGACTGAAGCAATGGATCTATGAGGGGGCAAAGGATACGAAGTGATGCGCTCTATTTTTTTCTGCAGGATGTGCACCAGATCGAACTCTATTCCTTCTTCCGGGTGTTCTACGATCCTTCCAACCTCTTTTCCCTCAGAAAATACAATAAAGGTCGGTACGTTCGTCACGTGATACTTTTCCGTCAATCCGTCGCTGCTTCGTTTTGACCTGTCGACTCCGTACAGCTCGATGTTCGATTCAGGAATCCGAGCCAAAGAGACTGTCTTAAAAAATTTTGGAATCTCACGTTTCGTATCGCCGCACCACGTCCCGCCGAAAACGATAAAGTGAATATTTTTTGCCTCTGAGGAGAGATAGACGACGGACGCTGAGTCCGGCGTGAACGCCGCGTAGTTTTCCCCGTACCATCGGAAAGAAGAGTCGGATGCTAACATCGACGGCGAGATTCTGCCGGTAACAATTTTTGGTCCATGCGGTTCGAACAAAACATGAGATGAATCGGTCGCACCGCAACCGGCCATAAAAAACAGCACTGCAAGCAACACCATCGTTCGTCCCAAATCAATCCACCTTTGCGACCCTGATATCTTTGCCCCACATAAGCTTTGAACGTAGAACATCGTAATAGCTTTTATCTTTTCGTTTCACCAATTTCACGGTATAATCCGCCTTTTGGACAAATAGATTCACCGGCGGTGTAAACATTTGTTCCTGCTGGCCGTCCGCAGTCACTCTCACATTTTGGAGTTTCGATTCGACCAAGACACGGACAACGCTCGAATCCGGGACGATGACCGACCGCGCAGTCAACGTGTGCGGGCAAATAGGGCTGATCGCGAGAACGTCACTCGTTGGGACTACGATAGGCCCTCCTGTTGCGAGTGAGTAGCCGGTAGTTCCCGTCGGCGTAGCGACAATAATTCCGTCGCCGCGGTAGTCATTAAATAATCGTTGTTGACGTATGTCTCGAGGTCGATGACGCGTGAAGAGTTGCTCTTGTCGATAACGATATCGTTCACACCGAAAAACTGAATATCATCCCCTTCCGCAGTCACCTTGATGACCATT
>CAWJKX010000005.1:0-3924 GCA_963843065.1 uncultured Bacteroidota bacterium | reverse complement strand
AACGGGAAATCTCATTTCCCGTATCACGAACGACGTCAACGTCGTCAATGGCGGCGTCTCGGCAAGTTTCGTCACGCTTATCCGCGAGCCCCTCCTTGTGGTCGTGTTTCTTTATATTGCGTTCACCTTGAGCTGGCAGTTGACACTGCTTTCGTTCGTCGTTTTCCCGTTTTCACTTTTCATCATCAGCTCAATCGGTGTGAGGCTCTATAAAGAAAGCGGCGTTATGCAGGAAAAGATGGCGGATATTACGTCTGTGCTTCAAGAGACGATCTCGAACGTTAAGGTCGTGAAGGCGTTCGCCATGGAAGATTTTGAAGACAAAAAATTTCAGAAGGAAACGAAGAGCTATTTTCGTACCATGCTTACGATGACGCGTGTCAGAAATCTTGCCGCGCCGGTGACGGAGTTTCTCTCGATCGTGGCAGGGGTTGCCATTATTTGGTACGGCGGGAGACAGGTCCTTGTCACGGGAGAAATGAAAGCCGCTGAATTTCTGGGATTTCTCTTCGTAATATTCCAGGTGATGCCGCCGATAAAAGAACTGAGCAGCGTTACGAACAGATTGCAGGAATTTGCCGCAGCAGGGCGGCGCGTTTTTGAAATTCTCGACACAAAACCGGCAATCCAAAATCTACCGGACGCGATCCCGTTACCCCCATTAAAGAAGAGTATCGAATTCAAGAACGTCTCTTTTTTTTATTCGAACAATGACAACAGCAAGTCCGCGAATATGGAGATACTGAGTGCCATCAACCTTTTAATCAAAAAGGGAGAAGTCGTCGCGATTGTTGGTCCGAGCGGGAGCGGTAAGACAACGCTCGTTGACCTTATCGCCCGTTTCTATGACCCGGTCGAAGGAGTGATCACCTTTGACGGAGTGGACATTCGGCAATTTACTCTGCAGTCGCTGAGAGGCCAAATCGGCATTGTCACGCAGGAAACGATCTTATTCAACGATACTGTCCGCAATAACATCGCGTACGGATTGACTGGCTTTCCTGATAACAAAATCCGGGAAGCGGCGCGGGCTGCGAATGCACTGAGTTTTATTGAAGCGATGCCCAAAGGATTTGAATCAATCATCGGCGACCGCGGTACAAAGCTCTCCGGCGGACAGCGGCAGCGGATTTCGATCGCGCGCGCCTTGCTCAAAAATCCTCCGATCATGATTTTTGATGAAGCGACGTCCGCCCTCGACTCGGAGAGCGAAGTCCTCGTCCAAGAGGCGATCGAGCGGTTGATGCGGAATCGAACATCGCTTGTCATAGCACATCGATTGTCGACTATTCGCAATGCTGATAGGATCATCGTACTCGAAAAAGGGAAAATCGTTCAGGAAGGAAGACATGTCGAATTGTTGAAGCAAAAGAAAGGGTTGTATAAACGTCTGTGCGACCTGCAATTCAATGCGTAAAGAGACCTCTATCGCAGCGAGGGATGGGGCCATTTGCGGTACCACACACAAAACGACTGCTCACGGTATTTGAATGGCAGGGCATTGGATTGGAATGAACAGTGTGAGAGCATCCGACTCGATCTTGACAAAAATCTTTGTTTTTCTATTTCTTGCGCAAATCGCCTCGCTTCTTTTTTCTATTGCCGTCGCGCAGATTCTGTACGGCCTTTTGTTTATTCTCTGTGCCGTACTGATGTTTCGTGTGCAAGAATATCGAGCGACAATATTTGATATTTTTGTGAGCGTTTTTATTGTCATTCGACTCGCCTCGATTTTTTTGTCGCGGTTTCCCGATGCAAGCCGTATTGCGTATACTCGTGAAATAATTTTTTATCCGTATTTTTTCATTGCATCGTGGTATTTGCAGCACACAGGCGAGGAAGGCTTTAGAAGAGCGATGCAGGTTTTTCTTGTAACCTCTGCCGTTGCAGCAATCATCGGCGTCTCAAAGGTTACATTAGGAATAGAGCCGCGGGCTTCCTCAACAACTGCTGGGTATGTCACGCTCGGAGCTCATCTCAGTCTGGTTTTCGCAATGCTTCTTCCATTCATTTTCTGGCCAAAAGAAAAAAAATGGTTGCTTGGGGCCAGGATTCTCCTTGTCGTGGTTGTGGTTGGAACAATTTTTACTTACACAAGAGGTGCCTGGCTTGCAATTGCTATTATCTTTTTAGTTGGTGCGGCTTTGGCCAGTAGAAAGGCCGCTATTGCTTCCGTCGTGATTGTGGGAGCGTTGGTATTGATAGTAACCCCGTTAAGGGAACGAGTCGAGAGCTTATTTCATCCTGTTGCGAATGACAGTGGTCGACTTCAGCTATGGGGGATTGGAATTGGAATTGCAGAGCAACATCCTTTCCTTGGGTACGGGCCGGAGACTTTCAAGGAACTGGTTCCTAATCGGTCCATTCTCTTTGATCCGGGAGCAGGTTCTTGGCATAACGACTTTATCCAAATCAGCGTCGAAGGAGGAATCGTTGGTCTTATTGCCGCGGTTTCAATGTACGCGATAATTATTTTGATGCTATCAGCAATGCGGTCGAACAATAGGCGCTCGTTGTCCGCAAAACAATATTGGTACTACGTCTTCTTTTGTTTAATCGCGATATTTGTTGATGCTTCGCTGCAGGGAATCATGTTTTCAATTCTCAACGGATTTGTTCTGAAATTCATTCTCGCTTCTTTTTCATTCATCTTGATTAAGGAACATATTTTTCCGACTTTCACATTTTCCTTTCAAAATACAGTGATTCGGTTTCGGTCATTGTTATTGGGATGAGTGGGAAATCGAGGATTAATTTATGGATCAAGTCGTCGTTGTCAACATCAAATGAATACGCTGCCAGTGAAATTTAATGTTGTCGGAATTCCATAGATGTAAATCGTTCTCACGAGTAAGGCCTGCATGATCCCCATTTCAGTTATCGTGATTACCCGCAACGAAGAACGGAACATCGTTGCATGCCTCGAAAGCGTCAAATGGGCAAACGACATTGTCATTGTCGATGCAGAGAGCAAGGATGCAACGGTGGCGTTGGCCCGCCAATTCACCTCCAAAATTTTTATCGAACCATGGAAAAGCTTTTCCGATGCAAAACAATTTGCAGTCTCGCACTCGCGTCATCAGTGGGTCCTATGGCTTGATGCCGACGAACGAGTCACCCCGGAACTTGCGGCGGAGATCCAATCGTTGTTTGAATCCTCGCCGACACAAGCCGCTTATTCTGTTGCTCGACGAGCATACTTTCTCGGCCGCTGGATTAAACATTCCGGATGGTACCCTGGAAGAGTACCACGATTATTCAGAAAAGATCGGGCATCGTTTTCACCGGCGGCGGTTCATGAAGGGCTGAACGTTCAGGGGGCTGTCGGCGAACTTCGCTGCGACCTGCTCCATTTCACCGACCCGAATTTGTACCATTACCTTGCAAAGTTTAATCGTTACACGACGCTCGCAAGCAAAGAATCGTTCGATGCGCGAAAACGCTTCCGGCGGATTGACCTGCTCGTTCGGCCCCCTTGGTTATTTGTCAAGATGTATGTTTTGCATTTAGGGTTTTTGGATGGAGTTCCCGGATTGCTTCTTGCTCTTCTTTCGTCGGCATATGTTTTCACAAAATATGCAAAGTTGTGGGAAGCGGGGAATTCGAACGCTGCCTGAGCAAACAGATCCGCTGGACAGCAAAATTCCGTCGATGTGATGTTTGTTGCGAACGATTCAGTAGTGGGGTACACTGAATAGATGCACAGAATGAAACACGCCAATCGCACCGTAACCCTTCGACTCTGCCGCAACGGCTCGTCCTGAGCAAGCGGGGCGCGTCTGGCGAAGCCATCCCGTCGGGAGAAGGAGAGCGTCGCGTCCCGCCGAGGAGCGGCGGGATCAGGGTGAACATCTTCAATGTGTGCTTTCAAAAGCAAAAGATTCCACTACCAACGGAGCATCCAGGTTGATTTTGGTGCTTCTC
>CAWJKX010000004.1:0-25093 GCA_963843065.1 uncultured Bacteroidota bacterium | reverse complement strand
GTTGTGTATTGTTTTGCCGCCGCGCCGATTACGTATTGCTGGAATTATCTGTTCGATGAATTCATCCACCGGCTTGCCCACCTTTACCATCAACATGATCTTGCGTGGTGTCTTAAGAGAACCGACAAGCTCGGCAATGGAATGTGTCCCGATGATCTTTTTTCCTTTCGCCCGTCCCTGAACGAAATTATCTACTTTTTCCAGCGTCCGGTTGTACACAGCGACGGTGAAGCCGCGGCTTTCGACATTCAATACCAGGTTCTCTCCCATCACCGCAAGTCCTACTAATCCTAAATCTGCTTTTTCATTCATTGTGATAATTTTTGCTTTCTCTTTAGTGTCGATTATTTCATTTAAACCAAGAACTTGCTCTATCAGATATTTATCGCTGTATGCGGGCCGATCCGCCTTTAGTAAATGCGCGCACTTGTTCGAGAGTTGCCATCGTCGTATCGCCGGGGAATGTGGTCAAGAGTGCCCCATGCGCCCAACCAAGTTTGACCGCCTCCTCCGGCGATTCTCCGGTTAATAACCCGTAAAATAATCCGCTGGCGAAACCATCTCCTCCGCCAACTCGATCCAAAACGTCCAGTTCACAAGTCGGCGCAGTGTACGTCTTTCCATCTACCCACGCTACCGCACTCCAGCTATGGCGGTTGGTCGAATGAACTTCCCGCAGTGTCGTCGCTACAACTTTCACCTGTGGATGTCTTGCGACGACCTTGTCGATCATTCCGAAAAAAGCACTTGGGTCGAGTTTCGATTTTGCAGCGACCTCGGGACCCGGAATACCCAGCCCCTTTTGCAGGTCTTCTTCATTACCTACAAGAACATCGGCATTTTCAACGATGCGAGCAATTACCTCGACGGCTTTTTTTTCACCTCCCCAAACATTCCAGAGCTTCTCGCGAAAATTCAAGTCGAAACTGACGATTGCCCCAGCCTTCTTCGCCGCTTTCATCCCTTCAATGATCAACTCTCCGGTGGTTTGCGACAGGGCTGCGAAGATGCCGCCGCTGTGAAACCAGCGAATACCCCCCGCAAAAATTGTGTTCCAATCGAAGTCGCCCGGTTTCAATTGTGCTGCAGCTTCGTTCGAACGGTTGTAAAAGACAACGGGAGCTCTAACACCCTGCCCTCGGTCGCTGTATACCGTGGCCATGTTCGGCCCGTTGACACCATTGTGTTTAAATTTTTTGTAGAATGGTTTTACTCCCATCGCTCGGACGCGCTCTGCGATAAGATCGCCGATCGGATATTCGACCATTGCAGCGACGATCCCGGTATTCATCCGAAAACAATCTGCCAGATTTGCTGCAACATTGAATTCTCCCCCGCTCGTATGAATCTGGCATTCCGTCGCTTTTCTGAAAGGGATAATTCCGGGATCCAGCCTATGCACCAACGCTCCTAACGCTACCAAATCCAAGGCACCGCCGGATTGAATTTTCAAACCATCGCTCATCATTTGCTCCTTTTTATTTTTAAAATCTTCCCCAAATTCTAAGGAAGCGGATTTGCAGATCGATCGCTGCCAAGAAAAATCGGCAGAAGGTGGCGTTCGTAAAGATTCTCTGCCACACCTTCATTGATCACAGCATCAAATTTGTCGAGCGCATTAGTGAATCCATCTCCCATTTCCGCTGCGACCTTGAATCCGATATGGATCAGCTGTCGAAACGAAGTGTTATAGCGTGGGCACGATGAATCGTGTTTCAACGCCATAACAAATTCAGCACTCCCCCATTTATTGACCTCCGCCGGAGCCGGAAGTTTCTCCTTTCGAATGTCAATAACCGCGAGGTACGGTTTCGCAAGTTCATCGAAGCGGGCATACGACTGACTGTAAATTTCTTTTGCGATGCTGAGACCATCACTGCCTGACATTGCGAGGCCGATGACTTCCTCGAGCCATGTTGTTCCCGCCGTTTTGAGATGAAGCCCGGCGCCGAATTTCTTGATGATTGTATTGATCACCGGGTAAAGAGAGAATTTATCGCTTCCTGAATGAATGCTGATTTTGAGCGCCTCGGGCAAGTTGAATTCCCTGATCGCGTAAGCCACGACCGCTACATCTTGTTCAAACTCACGTGCAAATTGCGCGACATCGCCGACGTAATCGATACCTTTGAGAAAATGTCCCGTGAATTTTGGAGCGATCGTCTGAATGGGGACTTGTTCATGTGCGAGCGCCGCAAGGACAAAAAAAAGCTCCGCCGGCGACTGTGGAGTATTCGTTTCATCGGTTGATACCTCAGTAACAAAATCCTCATTCCCTTTCCGGGAAGCAACATAACGGTAGATCTTCGCCGCCTCTTTCACGGCGACAAGATATTTCTTCCCCGCAGAAACAATCGACTCCTTTCTTACTTCTAACCCATTCTTGATTCCGGGAATGTTAAGCATGCCTATATACTTACCACAATACTTTGTGAAATCTGCAAGGTCGGCAGGATCGGACTCTTTGCCGATGAAATCGGCGACATCCAGAGTAAAATAATTGCTTGGCCCGATGAACATGTCTACAGTCTTGAGGCCGATGTGGTCCGCATCGACGTAGTACGAAGAGTCCCATCCCAGCGTTTTCACGGCCCGGTCTGCCTCCACTCGCGTATCTTGTGGGTGCGTTCCGATGAGAGTATGTTCCCGATTCGACTTGTTCCACACCGGAACAATCTCTACTCCCTGTTCGCGTGCTTTGATAAACGCGGAGAGCTGCGCAGCGCCCTGATGTCCGAAACGATCGCCGATGCCGACCGAATATTTTTCTAGTTTCATTTTTTCTACGATGCTAAGAACCACTTAACGACATTCCGTATCGACATTTCTCAGGGTCAACAATTTTATTTCAGACGATACAGCAATTGACCGGCATTTTCAACAACAAGCAGATCGTCACTTTGTTTTGCTTTCCATTCCGGAATATTGATCGAGCGATAGTCCATGTAACCGAGGTTCACCGATCGGCAAACATCTTGTGGGATAGACGTAGCAAGCGTGACGTTGATACGAGGCGTTTCCACTCCATTCTCATACGTACCGATGCCCTTAACGTTCGTTGAATGAGCAAGAATGAGTTTCGACATATTTGAGAAGCGCTCCCATTGTCCTATAAAATAGTCGCGGACATGATATCCAACTTTCCGGATTTCTTTCCCGTGTGTGTAGGAAATTTCCTTGATATGCGGGGCGTAGATAATTACCTCTCCTCCATCCGCAATGATCGGCTCGTGTTTATACATCACCTTCCCTGCCACCCAAATGTCATCATAGATTGGCGGTGCGATACCGAGGACTTTAGCATATGTATGGTCAACATACCTGATGTGAATCCTGGAAGAAACATTTGCCGCCTCATCCCAGGCTTCCTCGGCTGAGCCGATAAAGAGGGAGGCGACTGCGTGATCATCAACGACAAACGCAAAACAGATTCGCGGTACGGAAATGAATGAAGTGGCTCTATCGATAACCCGCCGCACTGGAGTATCTTTCACGCCATTGACAACAGGATTTGTAATGAGAGCGCCGATCCAATGCAATGTCTGGATAATCTCTTCGCCCGCAATCCCCGGAAAAAAATATTTATTTCCTCCAGCGAAACCGACCGTTTCGTGGGGTACCACTGGGCTGATGAGGATGATTTGATCGTAGTCAAATATCCGTTTGTTGATCGTGATGTCAACAGCATCGGTGAACAATCCTTCGGAGAGTTCGGACATCTCAGAAGCCGAAATTCGCCCGATTGTCCGGAGTTGGGCAGGATCGTTGTGTGAATGATTGAAAAATTTTGTTTTTGCGTAGCTGGTCCGATGTTCGTCCGGAGTAATATCCACATGACGGAGGATCATATCCATCTCTAGTGGATGATGTGTGCCGGTCGCTATGAGATAATCGAGCGCCTTCACCTTAGGACCAAGAAGGCGGCCGAGCGTCCTGAAAAATACGGGGAGCTCCGCATGCCTGGTCGCATCCGGAATAATCACGAGAACGCGCTGTCCATCCAGATGGAGCGGCGAGAGGGCCTGCTCACTAAGATTGTAAATCTCTTCTTCCATCTTGTGGCGCGCAATCTTGCCGTTCCCGATGATCATGCTCTTCCTATGCTCGACTGATTTCAACTCGAAAACCTATTGACCTCAACGGTTCCATCAAAGGAGTCCGTGAAGGGGGTAATTCAATGAGCGTGGTAAAAAATTCTCGCCTCATCCGGTACTCAGCTCGCAATCGTGAAAAGAACGACCTGCGATCTTCCGGCGACACACCGGCAATTGATCTGAGCGATTGATCATCATATTGGATATCATAACATTTGCTCACGATTGTTCGCACAACATCTTCAGCAGATTCGGCGCTGTTTGGTATAGCGACTCGTTCAACAATCGGCTTCGGCAGCGAATTTCCCGGCGTCCACGATTGCGACTGGCCAAAGAATTCGCACGCAGCGGAATATGTCATCTTCACCGCAGCGAGTTTTCCGTCGAAGGAATATCCCGCAATATGTGGTGTACCAATATCAACCATTTTGACGAGGTCAATATCGATCATCGGTTCACCTTCCCACACGTCAAGAATTACGCCGCCGAGATGTTTGCGCTCGATGGCTTTTTTCAACGCCGCTCCGTCGACCACTGAACCGCGTGCCGTATTAACCAAAATCGCTCCCTGTTTCATCTTATTGATCCGCGACTCGTCGAAGAGATGGTATGTTGGATCGCTCCCTGTCTTCGTCAATGGTACGTGGAGAGTGACAATATCCGCTTCCATCAATCCATCCAACGGGAGAAAAGAAGATTTTGCATTCGAACGGGCAAGTGGAGGATCGTTCTGCAGGACATTCATTCCCAATGCCCTTGCATTCCTTACAATTTTGCTCCCCACATTTCCTACCCCGACGACTCCAAGTGTTCTTCCTGAGATAGTAATTCCTTTTCGTTTGGCCAACGCGAGCAGGGCTGCCACAAAATATTCTGCTACTGAATTTGCATTTGAGCCCGGCGCGCTCGCAAAGCCAATTCCGCGCGATCTGAGGTATTCAATGTCCACATGGTCAGTCCCAATCGTAGCCGTCCCAACGAATTTAACATTGCTTCCTTCCAACAAGTCCTTAGTAACCTTTGTTTCCGAGCGAATTATGATCATGTCGGCATCGCAGACAGCATTGTTAGTGATTTCGCGAGTGAATGACGGGACTACTTCACCGAATTGACGAAATGCTTCTTCAACGAGAGGATTATTTTTGTCTACAATGACACGCATGATAGTATCTGTCTTCTTACCGCATTTCGATCATCGTCAAGCATAATAAATGCAATTGAATATACTTTCGTTAGATTGTCATGCTCGTGAACCCGCCGTCGACTGGAATGACTGCGCCGGTGACGAATGAGGATGCTTTTTCGGAGGCGAGCCAGAGAAGCGCACCCGACAATTCGTCGGGTTCACCGTACCTCGCCATTGGAGTGTGGGAGAAAATCGATTTGCGTCGTTCTTCAGTTAAAATTTTTTTATTCTGTTCCGCCGGAAAAAACCCTGGCATGATGGCGTTGACACGAATCCTATGCTGCGCCCATTCCCGCGCCAGGAATCGGGTCATATTGTTTACTCCCGCCTTCGAAATAGAATACGTGAATACCCGGGACAACGGGAGTTCCGACGAGACTGATGAAATGTTGATAATGCTTCCGCCGCTCTTCTGCTCGATCATCTGTTTTGCAAAAACGCGGCACGAAAGAAACACGCCCCTTAAATTCGTATCGAGGATATTGTGCCATTCCTCTTCGGAGATATCGAAAACGGGGGTCGGGGAATTGACGCCGGGCGCGTTGACAACAATGTCTATCTTTCCCCAACGGGAGATAACGGCGTTTTTCCCTTTCTCAATTCCCGCCTCTGATGCGGTATCAACCGGGACAGCTTCTGCCGTCCCTCCTGCTTGCCGGATATTCCTGACCACGCTCTCCGCCCCGGCTGAATTATGATGGTAGCCAACGGCCACCTTCGCCAATGCCCCCCCTAACGCTTGGGCCATACTCCCGCCAAGCACTCCACTCCCGCCAATCACGACCGCCACCTTGTTCTCAAGATTAAACAGACTCTCTACATATGACATATACTTTACTCGATTATTTTTAGTGCTCGGCAAACCGCAAAGAATTATTTTCCATCACCGTTAAACATTCAAGTTACAAAAAATTGGACATTTGTGCCTGGAGTCTTGGTGATTCATTGAAAACCGAAAGGAACATCTTCGGCGAACGGTTCGCCCATCTGCCTTCGCAGTTTCACTTGAATTCGAAGTACCGTTTTGCATTGTGATAACAAATGTCCATCACCAAACCACCGACGAGCCCGATATCGTCCGGAAGCATCCCTTGTTCCATCTCTGTGCCCAGGATATCGCAGACCAATCTTCGGAAGTATTCGTGGCGGGGGTACGAAAGAAAGCTCCGCGAATCCGTGATCATTCCGACGAACTGACTAAGCAATCCCATATTGGAAAGGGCTTCGATTTGCCGTGTCATGCCCTCCTTCTGATCGAGAAACCACCATGCTGCCCCGTACTGTATTTTTCCCGGGACGGAGCCATCTTGAAAATTTCCGATCATAGTGGCATATAGTTCGTTATCACGTGGATTGATATTGTAGACGATTGTTTTCGTGAGCTTATTTTCAGCGTCAAGCCGGTCAAAACATTTCGCCATCGGTTTTGCTACCGGCTCATCGCCAATGGAGTCAAAGCCGGTGTCAGGGCCGATGGCGCGCAACATGCGGGTATTGTTGTTTCTTAATGCGCCGACATGAAATTGCTGAACCCATTTGTGCTCCCAGTTCATGACACCCAATTCATACAACATGGCTGATTTGAATATCCTGACCTCGGCAGGATTTATTTTTCTTTTCTGCAACAATTTTTTGAAGATCGCCTTGACCTGCGATTCCGTGTAATCCTCAGCATACATTGTTTCAACACCATGATCGGAAACTCTGCATCCATGTTTTGCAAAATGATCGTACCGTGAACGTAGTGCGTCGAGAAAGCGATCAAACGAGTTGATGGTGATGCAGGCAGAGCGTGAAAGAGATTTCACATAACGGATAAACAACTCGGCGTCTTCGACAGCGAGAGCTTTGTCCGGGCGGAATGCAGGGAACATTCTGGTACCATCAGGATTTTTCGAATGCTGCCGATGAAATTCAAGTGAATCGATTGGGTCGTCCGTTGTACATACCACTTCGACGTTCATTTGCCTGAGAATACCCTGGGTAGAGAACTCTGGTGTTCCAAGCTTTCCGTTACACTCATCCCATATCCCCTTCGCCGACGAAGGGTTGAGAAACCTATCGGAGATTCCAAACGGACGTTTCAGTTCAAGGTGAGTCCAATGGTAGAGAGGGTTTCGCAGGGTCTTTGGCACAGTGTCAGCCCATTTCTGAAACTTCTCCCAGTCACTCGCGTTCCCGGTTACAAAGCGTTCGTCAACGCCGCTCGTCCTCATCGCACGCCACTTATAGTGGTCCCCGTTCAGCCATACTTGAGTTAAGTTCTGAAATTGCTTATTCTCTGCAATATCTTTTGGCGAAAGATGGCAATGATAGTCGATGATTGGCAGCGCTTCTGCATAATCGTGGTATAACGTTACCGCGCGTTTCGTTTTGAGGAGAAAATTCCTGTGAGAGATTTTATTTTCCATTTCGAGAGCCTTTTCTGTATGGCGCGATCCGTCAATAAATAATGCCGGAGCAAGTTAAGAATTTTTATATTATGGATCAAAAGTCAGCTGGTAATCTCTTGATTTTGTTCTTAGTCAATCCGGCGAGAGCCGATCCGAAGAACGCCTTCGGATAATCCAGGCCTTTTGGCTATCCTTCGCTATGGATGCCCGCCTTGGCAGGAATGGCAATAGCTTTCAAGTTTGGGTTTTCAAACTGAGCTACCGCCGAAAAGGAATGTGGCTAGTGCCGCTTCCAAAAATAAATATTGTATTTTGGAGGTTATCGTTGTCCTTTGACGTAGCCGCGACGGCTCATCCTGAGCAAGCGGAGCACGTCGAAGGAGGCCGTCGCGTCCCTCTTCGGCGGGATCAGGATGAACACCCTTGTACATATACAAAATTATTTATTTGAAACTAGACTATAGAAGACATTCCAAGTCTGTATATTTTTCAATTAATAGAGAATAAAAAAAATGACATTGTTGCAATGAACAATTTGAAGGGATTGCGGTGGTTCATTATTGGACTGATCGGGATAGCTACGATCATTAATTATATCGACCGCTCCTCGCTCGCGATAATGTGGCCAAGCATTTCTAAAGATTTAAATCTTACGAAGGATCAATATGCGACGATTGTTGCCGCATTCATCATAACGTATGGGTTAGGCCAGGCATTGACCGGCAGGATGTTTGATTGGGTCGGAATTCGCCTCGGCTTTGTGCTGAGCATCCTGGTCTGGTCGATCGCCTGCATGCTGCACGGTACCGCTCGGAATGTATTCAGCTTCTCAGGATTTCGCAGTTTGCTCGGATTAAGTGAAGCTGGAAACTTTCCTGGAGGGACAAAAGCCAGCGGGGAATGGTTTCCAGTCACAGAGCGAGCGCTCGCGCAAGGAATTTTTAATGCAGGCTCGTCAATAGGAGCCGTCATCTCCGCGCCGCTTGTCGCTGGATTATATTTACTCCTTGGTTGGAAAGCGACATTTGTTGTCATCGGCTGTTGCGGAATGCTCTGGATTATACCCTGGTGGATCGTGTATCACTCCGGACCGACGACTCATCCTTGGATCACTGAGAAAGAACGCCGCTACATTCTGACGGGCCAGAAAACCGGAAACAACGATCAGTTTTCCGATGAACATGTCCTTACATGGGGAAAACTCCTTACGTACAAACAAAGCTGGTCAGTGATTGCTTCAAGGTTTTTTCTCGACCCAATCTGGTGGTCGTTTGTTAATTGGCTCCCTATTTATCTTGTCGAACGTTTCGGGTTCGATATACAACAGATAGGTTTGTTTGCGTGGGTTCCTTATCTCGGCGGAGCAATGGGAGCCATTGGCGGAGGATGGTGGTCGGGGCATATGATACATAAAGGATGGTCCGTTGATAAAGCGCGCAAGCGGTCCGTTGTTTTTGGCGGTGCCATCATGATTCCGGCTTTTATTTTCACGGCCTTTGCGGACTCGCCGCTGCTTGCCGTTCTTATGATGGGGCTCGTTCTCGGCGGTTTTCAGATTGCAATGAATAATATCCAAACGTTGCCGAGCGATTTTTTCTCCGGACGCTCCGTTGGTTCACTTGCCGGACTTGGGGGAATGAGCGCGGTCCTTGGCGTCCTTGTCTTCAGTACCTGGCTTATCCCTATCCTCAGCACAAAAAATTATGTGCCTGTTTTCGCAATGGGCACTTGCCTTGTTCCTCTGGGAGTAATGTCAATACTATTTTTTGCTGGAGAGATAAAACGAATAGAGATGAAAAAATAATTTTAGACTCTTGAAATATTATCCATTGCCAAGTCGCAAAGATTATGTTGTGGAACCAATTTTGCGCCTTTGCGCCAACAACGCTTTTTGGTAAAGGTATTCTCATATGCTCATTCCTGACATCCTACAATTGAAGCCTAACAGAGTTTGGAGAACATACTCCGGAGGCAAATATTTAGACGTGCTGGAGGGAAAATCGTCCCCATCGGATAGTCATTTCCCCGAAGATTGGATTGCATCAACAATAAGAGCAACGAATATTGGCCGTGAAGATATTGCCGATGAAGGATATTCAATAATCGAAATTCAAGGACAATCATTCATCCTCAAAGATCTCTTCCAACAATTTCCGCAAGAGCTATTGGGAGACGAGCACTTTGCCAAATTCGGACCTAACACACAAGTTCTCACAAAGCTGCTTGACTCTGCAGTCCGATTACATCTTCAGGCTCATCCGACGATTTCTTTCTCAAAGAAATACTTGAACAGTAATTCCGGAAAAACGGAGGCCTACGTCATTGTAAGTATTCGAGAAGAAATTGCAAACCCATACGTCTTCATCGGTTTTCAGCATCTTCTTTCCAGAGAAGCTTTTGGCGATGCCGTTCAAAGACAGGATACACCCCTGCTGCTTTCCTGCTTCGATAAAATTCCGGTCGCCCCCGGCGATGTTTTCATCGTCCCCGGCGGCTTGCCGCATGCAATCGGTGAAGGCATATTTATGATTGAAATAATGGAGCCTACCGACTTTGCTGTTCGGCTGGAATTCGAACGGGGCGGTTACGTTTTGCCTGAACAATCACGATTTATGGGAAGAGACATTGATTTTGCGCTCGAGATGATAAATTTCAAAAAAATATCTTCCGAAGAAATCAAACGGCAGCTGTTTTGCCCGCCGGAAATCATTGCCGTTCAAGACAAAAGTGTTGAGTCCGCAGTGATAGATCTGAAAAAGACCCCATGTTTTTCAGTCAACAAACTTGAGGTTCATAATCGCTACACGAAGAAAGCAGGATCCTTTTATATCGGAATCATAACGATGGGAAGCGGACGAATGGAGTCCTCAACGCAGCAGTGCAAAGTAAGGATGGGCGATAAATTCTTTATTCCACATAAAGCAGACGAGATAGAATTTATTACCGACGAAGGACTTGAGCTTTTCCTTGTGTTTCCGCCGCAGTAAAGACAATAACCAGATATCGTTTCTAAAAAGCGAAAGCATGGAATTCCGAATATAATTCATTGTTTACTTCACGTTGCAAGATTCATTCTCAGCGAAATCTCGAAAACAACAGGACCGGTAAGCTTCAACACTGAACGATAAAGAAATAATGATGCTGTCAAGCTCTTCGCGAATAGAGAGGCAAGGACAATTCTTTAGCAATAGCACCTGCTAAACTTTTTCCCTCAGGGCTGAAGCCCCAATAAAAAAGGAATTTGACGGGGTGCTTTTTCTTGATTGATTTAATTGACTTGATAAGAAGACGTTTCGCCAAACCTTTGCCCCTCTCCTCCGGGAGGACCAGAGCCGAACAAAGATACACTGCTTCATACTTCGAGCCAAGCGGAGTGCTATCCAATAGTTGTTTCTCGTTGATCTTTTTAGAAATGAATTCTTTCATAAGTTTGTGTGTCGTCGGTATAACAAGAACCCACGCGATAGGTCCTTTCTTGCTCGCGATCTCTCCCATCGTGCTCGGATGAATTTTCTTCAGCACTTCCATCGTCTTGCCATTAACAGAGATTTGCATCGGGTCGCTTTTCGCCTCGAAAAACTCATCGGCGAGTCTTATCATTCTCGATAAATTTTCGTTTTCCATGGAAAGATCTATTTGTTCGATGCCGCTGATTTGTCGAGATCTAATGAAGAGTGTAAAAGCCTGCCTATTTCCTCAGTAACGCGAACTTCCCCTTCATTGACTGACCCTGGATTTGAATAAAATAAATATAGACCCCCGAGGAAGCTGCCTCATTGTTATTCTTCATGCCATTCCACTGGAGCACTTGACCGCCAAGAAGAGTGGATAATTTAGAGGTCAGCGTCCCTGAATACACAAGTTTCATATCGGATGAAAAGATAGAGAGCGTGCCCGTCATAGGACTTGCACCGCTCACGGGAATATTAATCTCGTTAGATCCGTTTGCACGGAAGGGATCCGGAAACGGGGCGCGAATTGTACTCCCGCTCACAAGAATTTTGCTGTACCAGTTTGAGGGATCGGAAATAATAAGGCTCGATGATAGATTGGAGTTCTGATCTTCCACCAAGGAATACGAGTACGGAAACGAGGAGGAAGAACCGGTTAGTGCAGAGTCGAACTCGATGTTGGAGACCAGAAATGGAATTGTCTCCGTCCCAAAACTGATGTTGTAATAGTCCGAGGAGAGAATCAAAAGGTTCCCTCCTAATGATTGCGACGGAGGGACGAATTCTATCGACGAATATGCGATCTCCGGATAATCTGCGCCTTCCGGATAGTAAAGCACAGAGTCGCTCCTTGCGCCGGTAAAATAATTCCAGACGGTCCATTCTGCAAAAGCACTTTTGAAGCCGGAACTGTACTGCGGCAGGCTTAAAGCCATATCGATAGCTTGAAGCGGCGGAGCCAGCCTGACCCCTTCCCATGATCGCAGCATTGCATCTCTGCCGAATCTCTTTGCAACGAAATGCGCCCAAATTGCTCTGCTGTACATAATAAAGTCATCCGAATTAAAAGGCACCTGAGGGTTTGCGAAATGGCCATCACTCGAACTCGTGTATTGGAGGTAATCCTTCACTGCCGGAAAGACAACATCCTCCATCCACACGGAAGTGATCTCGTAGAAAAATACATCGTTCGACCAGTATCCGTAATTGCCGATTTGAATGCTGTGGTTAAGCTCGTGTGCAAGAGTTACGCGAAGGCCCGGCATTCCTTCGTTGGCTGGGGGATTGACAAATTGAAATGAGTTATCAATTGTCGTGAACGATGTCCATGTTCCGCCGTCTCCTCCGTTTGGCTTGGTGAGGAGAGCACTGTCCGGGGTCGTGAAGCCGTAATCGCCGAGGTTGGTAACATATATATCGTGTTCCGGCCCTCCCCCTGCGTCGCCATCGGACGGTATGGGAAGATATCCTAGCACTTGCGTCTCAAACGTTTCGCAATAATTCGCAATCGAGGCTACTGAATCGGCATATTGGTCGGCTGTACCGGGAATTTTCTGGTACAACGAATCGAGCATCGCAGGAGCGTTGCCGCCCGTCGTATCGTAATGAACCCGCATGTTTCCCACCAAAATGCTCTTTTGGTTTATTGGACGCTGTAAAACAATTTCTAAAGCTGATCTCACCTCCGGGCTAAGGCGGTCCCGGTTTTTGATCGCGAAAGAAATCGCGGGAAATCCGCACTTTTCATGCCCCGAGATCGCTTTTCCGTTCCCCATGTATTGTTCCAGAACCGCGTAGCTGTGGGCCCGAAGTGTCTGGTTGGAACTCAACGGCATTACGCTCTGGCATAGAGCGGCGGACCCTATGCAGAAAATGAGGACTGCAATCGACAACCTATAACACATCTTCAGTCTCTTTGAACACATTCAATATTTTAGCGAATGAGCTAACGGAATTCAAGTCACAAGTCTGCGGCTACAATGTGACAGCCGATGCCCGAAAAGCCGGCATCATTCCACAAAAATCGAAACCAGTGGGGAAAAGTTCAATAACCTCGTTTCCGATTGTTTCTAAAAAGAGGTCTTTTAAGCAAAGTGTTCCGCACTTGATAAATTAACATTCTTTTCGACCAAATCGCACATTCGTTCGCTCCATCCTGTGTAGACCGTATACTTGAAAATACGATTAAGTACCTATTGCAATTTCTTCCAGCAAGGCTAACTTACTCCTAATCAATGTGCCACTAAAAAACTAGTTACGTAAGAAACCAGACGAATCGAGAATACCATGGGAACATCGAAAGTCATTGTTGGTCTTGGGGCATACGTAATGATAGGTATGTATGCGCTGCTGTTTACCTCGACAGACCAGGCTATCTACAATGTCGCACAATCTCAGGCTTTTCACGACCAGGCGCGACAAATCTCCAATGCAGGAGTGAAGTTTGCCTTGGGAGATGTCGGAGGAAATCCGTCGGCTGCTTACCCTTCGAGCACCGTAAATTTCAATGGTGGGACCGTGGCTTACGTTGGCGACCGGCCGGCCGGACTTTCGGGAACACAGATACGGGTAACGTCGACCGGGACGTACAACGGGTTCCAGGTAACCATGATTGCAATCTTGCAATATAATGGAGTAAAGTGGACACTCCAACGAATCTACCAGCTTCCAAACGCTGCGGAGTATTCAAGGCTGAGCTAAAGCACTTTCGAAAAATAATTTCATCAACAATGCGATGCAATAAATGCTGCGTCGCATTTTTTTTGCCCATCCGCCAAATTCCAAGTGATGCTTGAAGAGAAATTATTCCTTATTCGTTTCTTTACAGTTGAGGCTTGACGATGCCGTCGACGAGCGTAATGACTCTGTCGGCCATGGCTGCAAACTCTTTGTTATGAGTTACAATGACAAACGTTTGATTATGTTTTTCCCGAAGCTGGAGGATCATTGAATGGAGCGCCTCTGCGTTTTCGGAATCAAGATTGCCCGACGGCTCATCGGCTAGAATCAATTTCGGTGAGTTCATCAGAGCACGGGCGACGGCAACGCGCTGTTGCTCGCCGCCGGAAAGTTCGCTCGGTTTATGGTGAAGCCGTCCTTGAAGCCCGACATCGGCAAGCAAAACACTTGCTTTCTCTAACGAAGACGCAAGGCGTTCGCCGGCGATGAGCGCAGGGATGGCAACATTTTCTGCGGCGGTGAACTCGGGAAGCAAATGATGAAATTGAAAGACGAAACCGATTTCCTTATTGCGGATTGAGGCAAGCGCATCGTCCTTTACGTCGAAAACCCTTTTACCGTTCAAAAGCACTTCGCCTTCATTCGGGCGGTCGATCATTCCAAGAATATGAAGCAGCGTGCTTTTCCCCGCTCCCGACGGGCCGACGATGGCAACGATTTCTCCGGAGTTGACCTCCATCGAAACACCCTTTAGAACCGAGAGGTACTTGCCGCCTCCAATTTCAAACCGCCGATGAATATTGATGACTGAGAGAAGCATCATAACTCCTTTTTATTCCCACCGAATCGCTTCAGCCGGAAGAAGAGCCGCAGCACGTTTTGCCGGATACAATGTTGCGGCGTAGCTCAACCCAAGAGCCGCGGCAGCGACTGAAAGAAAGTCTAACGGATGCACTTCAATTGGAATCGCCGGAATAATGTAGACCGTCGGGTCCAACGCGAACAAATGATACCGTACTTGCAAATAACATACAAAAAGTCCCAGAAGGCTTCCTGCCACCGTGCCGATAAACCCGATCAGCAGTCCCTCAAATTGGAAGATGGAAATAATGTCGCGATTCGTCGCACCCATCGCTTTGAGAATCCCAATGTCGCGGGTCTTCTCAATCACAGACATTGTGAGCGAACCCAACAAGTTGAATGTTGCAACGCCAATAATTAAGCACAGGATAATGTACGCCAGCCAGCGTTCGATCTTCATCACCGAATAGAGGTCTTTATGCAAATCGTACCATGTCATCACTTGAAAAATAGAGGGAAACGTCTCTTCAATCTTGCTTTTCATCGATTCCGCGTCGTTGATGTCTTTGCATCGGACCTCGTAACCGTGAATAGTGTTTCCCGCTTGAAATAGTTGCTGCGCCGAAGGTAATGACATATATCCATACAACGCATCGTAATCTTTATTGTTCGATTCGTAGATTGCGGCTACGCGAAACGATCGGACAATCGGTGCGCCAAATCCGAGAAGCGCGCGCTGGGATCCGGCCGGGCTTATCAGCAGCACGCTGTCCCCCGTTACGATGCCAAGCCTGTCGGCCAGCGTCATGCCGATTATCATATCGTGGGCCGCAGAATCCTCAAAATTGATTTTACCGAGAACGATATCCTTCTCTACACCGGTGACGTTATCGATGCTGGCCGCCTCAAGCCCCCGGACAAAAACAACTTTACTCTGACTTCTCGATACGATCATCGCTTTGCCGCTGACAAAAGCCCCCACGCCGCTCACTGTGCGGTCCGTGCGAAGCATTTGCGAAAGCCGTACAAAATCCTGCGGCAAAGTATGTTCCGTCTGCTGCACGCGAAGATGAGGATCGAACCCGATCAAAATTGAAGTGACGAGTCCGTTGAAGCCGTTGAAGACAGAAAGGACCACGATAAGAGCCGCAACGCCGATCGTAATACCGACGATTGAGATCATAGAGATTACGGTAATAAACCCCGCTTCCTTTTTGGAAATAAGATATCGCTTCGCTATGAATGATTTGAATGACATTAATGAAACCGTATGGAGCGAATTGGGTCCAATCGTGCCGCTATCGCCGACGGAATGTATGCTGCAAGGATACATAATAAAAACGCGATGACGGACACCATGGCAAAATTCTGCCAGTGAAAAAGGATCGGAACCTGAGTCATAAAATAAATGGATGAATTAAGCGAAAAGTAATGAAAAGTCTGCTGAGTCCAGCACACAACAAACGCAAAACAGTCTCCGAGAATTGTTCCGGTCAAGCCGATAAACAATCCTTCAAAGAGAAATATTTTTTTTATATCGGAATTCGATGCACCCATTGACTTGAGTATTCCTATTTGATTCGTTTTTTCCATCACGACCATCAGCAGCGTGCCGATGATATTCACGGTAGCAACAAGGATGATCAGACCCAGAATAATTGGAACCGGTTCTTTCTGAAGTTCAATCCATGTAAAGAGGTTTCGATAGAGTTGAAAAAGAGTCCGCGGATAATAGGGATAGCCCATAATATCCTGGATTTTTTCGGCAACCTCCGGCGCCGTATCAATGTCCTTCAAAAGGACGTCAAAGCCCGTGGCGGCGGGGCCGAGCATGAACAACTCCTGCGCCGCGGAAATATCTGTGAAGAGATAGACATCGTCGTATTCCGACATCCCGGACTCGTACACACCGGCAATCACAAACGGGACGATCTTCGGTTGATGCATTTCATAGTAATTGCCGGTCAAGCCGAAAACTGCGATCGTATCCCCGCAATGGGCATGCAATTTTACAAGCAGCTTTTTCCCGATGATGCACGCGGCTATGTGGGTCTTTTCGCGATGGAGATCGTACGTTCCCTCAACGATATAATTCTTTGCCGTCGTAATATCATTTGCAGGCTCAACTCCCTTAACAAGAACGCCTTCAACATCGCTGCCATAGCTCACCATACCTTCTTTTGAGGCAAACGGAGCAACGGCGTCAATTTCACTTATTGAACTCCGCATTCGTTCGGCGGCGCCGTCATAGTTCTTAAAAGTTTGACTCTGGAATCCCGTCACTTGAATATGGGTTGTGAATCCGGCGACTTTGGATTTGATCTCGTGTTCAAAGCCGGCGAGGATGGTAAGGGTAATGATGAGAGCTGCAACGCCGAGCGTGATGCCGGTGATGGCGATAAAAGTGAGGAACGAAATAAAATCTTTTTCCCCCGATCCGCGCCGAAACTTTAAATATCGTCGTGCTATGAATGAAGTGTACGGCATCGGAGCGTTAGATTTCCTGTCTGTTGATGTTATATTCCGCCGAACATCATAAGGTACCCCTTGATGAATTTATCGAGGTCGCCGTCCATGACGCCATGAACGTCGCTCGTCTCCACGTCCGTGCGATGATCTTTCACCATATTATATGGATGGAAGACGTACGAGCGAATCTGACTTCCCCATTCAATTTTCTTTTTCGTCCCTTCGATGACCGCCAGGCGGGCTTCTTCCTCCTCGCGCCGTATCTGGTAAAGGCGCGACTTGAGCATCTTCATCGCCCGTTCCCTGTTTTGAAATTGCGACCGCTCTTCCTGACAGGCGACGATGACACCGCTCGGAATATGACGCAAACGAACGGCGGTTTCAACTTTATTCACATTCTGCCCCCCCTTCCCGCCAGCGCGGTACGTGTCCATTTCAACATCCGCGGGATTGACCTCGATCTCAATATCATCATCAATCTCAGGATAGACAAAAACCGACGCAAACGAAGTGTGCCGCCGTTTATTCGCGTCGAACGGAGAAATCCTCACGAGCCTGTGAACGCCGATTTCCGCCTTAAGATATCCAAAAGCATGATCGCCCACGATCTCCAGCGTTGCGCTTTTGATCCCGGCGCCGTCTCCGTCAAGACGTTCCACGAGGGATACTTTGTATTTCTTGTTTTCACACCAGCGGGTATACATTCGCAGAAGCATGTCCGCCCAATCCTGCGACTCGGTCCCTCCGGCGCCTGAATGAATGTTCAGGATTGCGTTGCGATGATCGTCGACACCGCTCAGCATATTCTTGAACTCAAGGTCTGCGAGAGCTTGTCCGATAACTGAAATTTCAGCGGAAATATCTTTCTGGTAGGATTCGTCCTTCGACTCTTCGGCAAGTTCAAGCAGCGTTTGGGCATCGTCAATCAGCAATTTGATTTTCGTCCATTGGTCAACCCATTGCTTGTGCCGGTTGATCTCTTGAAGCACTTTTTGAGCGGCAACATTATCATTCCAGAAGCCTGTTACAGAGGATTGTCCCTGCAATTCAGAAATTTTTTTTTCTTTTGTGTCAAGGTCAAAGAAACCCCCGGAGTTTGCCGAGGCGTTCGACGGAGGATTTCAGTTGAGATTTTGATTCTTCAAACATCGGATACCCTGCAATTAAATAGTTTCAGTGATTTCCAACTCCATGCGCAGCATAACGCTGCTCAGCGTTTTCCCCTGCGCGTCGTTTTTGAGAGAGCGTGTTCCGCCGCCGCCGAGGGATTCATGCAGAAGAAAATTCAAGGCCCCTAAATTCGGAAGTTCGTAGCGCTCGACTTTTCCCATGCAGATTCCGGCAAAATGGCGTTGGACTCTCTCGACCGTCAAATATTTTTCAAGGAGAGGATAATATTCCGGTTTGCGTGCTATTACTCCGACGTTTCCCGTGTCTCCCTTGTCGCCCGACCGGGCGTGTGCGATTTGAATAAGCT
Source organism: uncultured Bacteroidota bacterium (assembly GCA_963843065.1). Lineage (GTDB taxonomy): Bacteria > Bacteroidota > Ignavibacteria > UBA10030 > UBA8401 > JAGVPT01. The sequence goes on along the minus strand of CAWJKX010000004.1, from coordinate 6,542 downwards.
GAATGTTCAATATTCTTCCACTATGACTTTCGGCGATACTGCCGACTTCGGAATCAACGCCGGCCAATAGGCAATCACTTCGCTTGGCTTCGGCCTTCCGCCCGCAAAACCGGTGGCCGACGGAGGACCGGTGAGAATCAATGGTGCAATTTCTTTTGAAAACCGATCGACCGCTTCTTTGTCCCGGCTCCGTACGCCAACCCTCATTACCACCTCGTTCATTGTTTGCGAGTTCCTTGAGAGCGGACCGAAACAGGAATCATAGCCAAGAAATTCAGTCCGGATTTCATCGAACTTCAGGTGCAAATCGGCGAGCCTGATGCGGAGAATTTCGTCAGCCTTTGATGCTTTTTCCAGAGCATCAGGCCAGGCATACGTCAATGTTCCGAATGCAGTGTATCCATCAAAATATGACATGGATACTTTGTAGAACTCCGTTGCGGGTTTTCCTTTCACGCCGCTTACTTCCACCCGGTTCACAGCGGCGTCTTTCAATTGAATAGCTGTGAAGTCGGCAATACAGTCGGGAGTAATATAGTTTTTGGGGTCGCCGATCTCGTACACCAATTGTTCTTTTACCGTGGCACTTGAAACAAGCCCTCCGGTCCTGTCATGCTTGGTGATGACGAACGTTCCGTCCGGACTGGCTTCAGCAATAGGAAATCCTATATGCGCCAAATCGGGAACAGACTTCCAGTCGGCAGAAAAATTTCCGCCGCTCGCCTGACCGCCGCATTCCAATATATGTCCGGCAACCGTTCCGGCGGCGAGTTTATCCCAATCAGTTTCCGTCCAGCCGAACTCATAAATCATCGGCGCAAGCGTTAGTCCGGTATCTGTCGTTCTGCCGGTAATCACAATCTGAGCTCCCTGCCTCAATGCCTCAACAATCGGGAACGCGCCGAAATAGACATTCGCACTGATAACTTTAGTTCGAATAGACTCGAGACTCTCCTTCGTTTCCATGTTATCGAGCGTGATCCCTTGAGCCGCGAGGGAGTCAATGTTTCCAAGAATATCGTCGCCGAGAACGACGCCCACTTTGAGGTTTTTAATATTCAGCTTTTTTGCAACTCCGAAAACAGCATCGCGGCATGCAATTGGGTTTACCCCCCCTCCGTTGGTGATCACTCTGATATTTTTTTTAACAATGTCGGGAAGAATCTCTCCAAACAACGGCACAAGATCCTTCGCATATCCAAGGTTTGGGTCCCTCATCTTTTGCTTTTGCAGGATGGACATCGTCACTTCTGCGAGATAGTCCATCATCATATAGTCAATAGGTCCATTTCTGACCTGATTGACGGGCGCAGTTTGAATATCTCCCCAAAAACCTTGTCCGCTTGCGATACGAATTAATTGCTTCATGAATTGTAAACCGAACCGCCAAGACGCCAAGAAAGCACCCTGACGACCTCTTGTTAATGCTTTTTCAAGACCTTACTTCAACCGGATATGCAATTCATCCAATTGTTTTTTGTCGACTTCGGAAGGAGAGTCATCCATCAACGACATGCCGCTGCTTGTTTTCGGAAATGCAATGACATCACGAATAGATTTTGCACCGGTCAGGAGCATTGTGATGCGATCAAGGCCGAACGCAATGCCTCCGTGCGGTGGTGCGCCGTAGCGAAATGCATCGAGCATGAAACCGAATTTTGATCTCGCTTCGTCCGGTCCGATCCCGAGCAAGCCAAATACTTTGCTTTGCAATTCGGGCGTATGGATACGGATGGATCCGCCGGCGATTTCATTTCCATTGAGCACTAAATCGTATGCGCGTGCGCGAGCCTTCGACGGGTCGGTATCTAGAAAATCAATATCCTCTAATTTCGGCGCCGTGAATGGATGATGCATGGCAACGTAGCGCTTTTCTTCTTCTGAATATTCAAACATTGGAAAATCGACAACCCACAGGAGGCTGTTTTTAGATTCGTCGACGAGATTCAGTCTTTTCGCCATTTCGAGCCGAAGCGTTCCGAGGATTGTGTACGTCTTCTGCCATGAATCGGATACCATCAAAACCAGATCACCCGACTTTGCATTCGCACGTTCGCATATCCTTGCCAGCAATTCCTTCCCGAGAAATTTCTCGATCGCCGACTCAGCGCCTCTTTCCGTTACCTTAATGTACGCCAGCCCACCCGCACCTAGCTTTTTTGTGAAGTCCACAAGATTGTCCATTTGATTTCGTGTGTAGCTGGCCCCGCCAGGCACCGTAAATCCCGCGACGACTCCGCCCTTCTCGACATTTTCAGCAAACACTTTGAACCCGGAGCCGGCAACAATATTGCTGAAGTTCGCAAACTTCAAGGCAAATCGTAAATCCGGCTTGTCGCTTCCATAGCCCTCCATCGCCTCTTTGTAAGTCATGCGTGGAAAAGGAGCTGCAACGTCAATCCCTTTGATCTCGGAAAAAAAGTTTTTGATAACGCCTTCAGTAATTGCCTGGATATCGATTTCATCGGCAAATGACATCTCCACGTCTATTTGTGTGAACTCGGGCTGACGGTCTGCGCGCAAATCTTCATCCCTGAAACATTTGACGATCTGAAAATACCGATCGAAGCCGGCGACCATCAGAATCTGTTTGTATGTTTGTGGAGATTGAGGAAGCGCGTAGAACTTTCCCGGATGCACTCGGCTCGGAACAAGATAATCGCGCGCCCCTTCCGGAGTGCTTCTCATCAAGACAGGAGTCTCGACTTCAATAAACTTATTTGCATCAAAATACCGGCGGGCGATCTGATACAGTTTATGCCGCGTGATGAGGGCTTGCTGCATCGGTGCACGGCGAAGGTCGAGATAGCGATACTTAAGCCGCAGGTCTTCACTCGCCTCAACCCTTTCTTCGATTGGAAACGGCGGAGTCTCGGCTTTACTCAAAATAGTAAGTTCATTTGTCAGAATGTCTATCTCACCGGTTGCAAGCTCCGCATTGTTTGTCCCTTCCGGGCGGCGTTCCACTTTCCCCGTTACCGAAATGACATATTCGCTGCGCAAATCCTTTGCAAGCTGGTAGACTTCCTGATTATGCTGCGGGCCGAACACAACTTGCGTTTTACCGTACCTGTCGCGCAGGTCAATAAAAATAACACCTCCCAAGTCGCGCCTGCGGTCAACCCATCCTGTAAGCGTAACGGTCTGGCCGATAAATTCCGCGCTTAATTCGCCGCACGTGTGTGTTCGTTTTTTTGTACGTCATGGAGTATTTAGTTTCCTTGAATAATATCTTTGATTTCTGAACAAAAAAAATCCCGGTGTCGGGATTGCATAGTCCATTTTTACTTAATTCTCTTCCATAATATAGCTAAATTAGCAGGAAGTTTCAATTGTTTTAAGCAGCCGTTTGTAGGTTATTTCAATCCTGGTGAAGTTGATAACTAATTATTTCTCCTTTTTTCGCGGGGATGGCTTCCTGCCATCTGCTTTTGCTTCTTTAGCTACCCGTGGGTATATTCATACATGAGTTCGCCTCATTCACCATTATTAGTTAAAATCGGAAAGCTGATGTAGGGGCTAGCGGCGCTTTTCAATGTTCACACAACTGGCTCCTGAAGGGAAATCAAACAGGTTTGAAAAGTCAGATTACCGACAAATTCAGATACGCTGTACCGAAACGATCCGCTATCAAACGAGGATCCCATGGAACAAAGAGAATTTGGCAACACCGGAATTAAGGTATCTGTGTTGGGATTTGGCGCCGGACATATCGGCAGTGAACATCTTCCGGAAAAAGAGGTGGAGTCGCTGCTCAATCAAGTGCTCGATGCGGGAATCACGCTGATCGACACGGCGCGCGCGTATGGCTTATCAGAACAGAGAATCGGAAAATATCTTAGCCGGCGGCGAAAGGAGTTTATCCTTTCTACAAAAGTCGGCTATGGAATTGATGGATATGAAGATTGGACATATGATTGTGTCCGTGCCGGTATTGATGAAGCGCTTCGCTTATTGCAAACGGATTACATCGACATTGTTCATTTACATTCCTGCCCTCTTGGCACATTGCAATGGGACGAACCTCTCCGAGCGCTGGAAGAAGGAGTGCATGACCACAAGGTCCTGGTCGCGGCTTACTCCGGGGAAAATGAGGCGCTTGAATGGGCCGTTGAGTCCGGGCGATTCGGAAGCGTGGAACATTCTATCAACATCTGCGACCAGCGGGCCATTGATAACATTTTAGAAGCCGCAAAAGCAAAGGGGTTGGGTGTCATTGCAAAACGTCCGGTCGCAAACGCCCCTTGGCGTTTTACAGAATGCCCGGTGAGTCATTACGCCGAAAGAATATTGGTGGCGTTGGAAAACTATGGATGTCGATCCGTGCGGTCTTGAATGGCAGGAAGTTGCCCTTCGGTTCGCGGCGTTCACTCCCGGTGTTCATTCATGCATTGTCGGTACAACAAATCCAGAACACCTGAAGAAAAATCTCGCAATCATCGAACAGGGTCCCCTCCCGCCGAACCTTTACGAAGTGATCCGAACAGCATTCAAAGCAAACGACCCCGGCTGGTGGACCGGGCAAGTCTGAAAAATAAATCCTGATAAACTTTTCATAGCGGTGCCGCAGTGACTCTCGAAGAAAAAAAAATATACAGTCAAATACACCCCGTCAAGCTTCTCACGGATATGATCACCGGATTTGGGGCGGTCTACCTGCTCTGGTATCATTACCTTATTGTCGCAGTGTGCCTTGCATTTATCCCTTCGACGATTGTTTCGCTGATCCTCATTGCTAAGACAGATTTAGAAAAATACAAAGACTCTCCTTTCGGAACGTATCTCAGAAGGAACATAGCATCGAAATCTTCCGACTGGATTCGCTTCGGGGGCTTTGTCGTGATGCTTACCGGCGGCTGGATCAACATGCTGTGGCTGGCTGCAGTGGGGTTTCTCATCATCCTTTTTATCTGGACGAAAGGATTGATATTCGAAAAACCTGGAGCAAAAAAGAAACTTTGAGATTGGTGCAAAACGGACAATCGGCGACCCATGAAATAGAAAAGCCTGCCCTGCAATAGGGGACAGGCTTAATTTTTTGCCAGCGTGCCGACCTACGCAATGTGGCGGCTTACTTTTTCAACAAGATTTCGTTTCGGCATCGCTCCGACAATCTGCTCGACAACCTTCCCACCTTTAAAGACCAACAGCGTTGGGATGCTTCGAATTCCATACTGCATTGAAACGGCAGGGTTCGCATCGACGTCAAGTTTTCCGACTTTAAGCTTACCGTCGTACTCTGTTGCCATCTCTTCGACATAAGGCGCGATCATTTTACAAGGGCCGCACCATGCGGCCCAAAAATCGACGAGAACCGGCGTGGTGGAATTGATCACTTCAGTTTGAAAATTAGCATCATTAACTTCAACTGCCTTCATAGACTTCTCCTTTGTGAATGTTTACGCTGATACTTTTATAGCATTTGTTCCCAGAATCGACCTGACACTTTCTATAAACTGGTCTGTCGGACTCACAGAATATTTCCGAGAGACATAGACCTGTTGTTCCCCGAATTCTTTGCCTATAACATTGAAATAGCAATTGCAGTTCCCTTTGTTCTTTTCCATCACTTGCCGCAATGTTGTCATTTTCCCTTCATCGATTTCATCGCTATTAAGAAGGAAGAAGACTCTCTTCGCAAATTTTTCGCGGACTTTATCCATAGCAATAATATCGTTCGCGACTATTTTAATCGTGTCGCCGCTAACTTCGCCGTTTCCTTCCACAAACACCATTGACTCCGGCTTCAGCAATTCTTCGTGTTTCTTGTATAAACTTGAGAAAACAACACACTCCGCCTTCCCGGTGAAATCTTCGAGCGTCATAAAAGCCATGGTTCTGTTATTCTTGTCGATTTTCTTTTTCACCGCAGCAATGATGCCGCCGGCGCGCACCGTTCCGCTTTTCACCCCCTCAACGTCTCCAAGATGGAGTGTCGCAAAAGAGTTGATCTCGTTTTCATATTTTAGCAGCGGGTGTCCCGACACATAAAAGCCGAGAACGGCTTTTTCGTTTGACAGTTTCTCGGATTCTGACCACATCGGCATTGCGGGCAGCGGAGGAGCTGTAAGCGGCGAGTCTTTCGATCCGCTTCCGTCAAAGAGATTCGATTGCCCTCGTTCCGAATGCGCTTGAATGTTTTGGGCAGCCGCGATCGTCTGCTCCACGGCATTCAACATCTGCGCCCGGTTTTTGTTCAACGAATCGAACGCTCCGGCAAGAATTAAACTCTCGATAGTTTTCTTGTTCACAACACGGAGATCGACGCCTTTACAGAAATCGAAGAGAGACGTAAACTTCTTTCCATTGGCGCGGGCGTGGATCATTGCTTCAACGGCATTGACGCCGACATTCTTGATGCCCGCCATTCCGAAGCGGATTCCGTTCTTTGAAACTGAAAAATTCGGTTCGCTTTCGTTGACATCAGGGGGAAGCACTTCGATTCCCATCTTTCGGCAGTCATCGATCAGCAAAACGATTTTGTCTGTGTTTCCAATTTCCGAAGTGAGTGTCGCCGCCATGTATTCAGCAGGATAATGTGC
>CAWJKX010000003.1:0-3959 GCA_963843065.1 uncultured Bacteroidota bacterium | reverse complement strand
GTACAAACGTCTTCGAGTTGTTCGGCGTCGGCCGTTACGACGAGAACCCTGCCGAGCGTTGTGTTCTGCTGCAAGTGCAACGGAGTGGTAATCACATTGCCTGCGGGGTTTGCCGCAACGTTCACGCTCAAGGTCGCCTGGAAGACAGTTCCCATTTTTGCAAGGAGCGTATGTTGTCCGGCCGGCGACTGGATCGTGGCGCTGCCGGCGCTGTCTGTTGCCGCGGAGAATGTTCCGGCTTCCGACGGGGGATTCTGCAGTGTGAGCGTAGCACCTCCCTGCGGCTGTCCCTGCGGATTATAGACCGTGGCGGTCACATTATAGAGGGCGACGTTTGTTGGATTGGTAACTGAATTGTCTTTCTTGCATCCGCTGTATGTTGCCAGGATTCCAACAACGAGCGCCAATTTAATTAAATTCCGGTAGAATGGTAGCATTTGCTCACCTCCCTCAAAATTGTGAGTGCGACATATTGCCCGACTGGTTCGATGGATCCTGAAAGCACATGGTATCCACGAGTCCGGCGGTTTTAGTTAGGATTCCGGCAAAGAAGGAATAGTAAACCGGAATGGGATTTAATTTATACAAAAGTTTAAAGGATGTCAACCGTGGGTAGTGTCGTAATTTAGGAAAGGTCTGAAGCTTGCTCACGCAAATCGTAAAGGATGGCTTCGCCAGTCGCTAAGCCGCAAAAAGAATGGACATGTTTCCCTTGCGGCTTAGCGTCTTTGCGCGATATTTTCAGCACTCCGTAAAAAGTCCCTTGGGCTTTGTTCTAATTAGGACACTACCTAGTGTTGTAATTTAGGAAAGGTGTGAAGCTTGCTCACGTAAATCCCGGTAAAGGGATGGCTTCGCCAGTCGCTAAGGCGCAAAAAGAGAATGGACATGTTTCCCTTGCGGCTTAGCGTCTTTGCGCGATATTTTCAGCACTCCGTAAAAAACCCCTTGGACTTTGTTCTATTGAAGCCACTACCGAAACAACAATAAGTTGACAATGGAACTCATAATGATTAGAATTAAAGCACTGAACAGTCTGCCTGAAAGGCCAGATGATCTAGCAAAAGACAAGCGAGAGAGCTTTGCATATTCCCGATGGATTTTTGGATACGAAAACGGTTGCGGCCACATCGATATTGTCGGCCGTAGGTCTCGGCATCGCGTTCCAACATCTAAAGAAAGAAAATCAACCGCGGCAGATTCCCTTGATGGGATTGGCCGGAGCATTTGTCTTCACGGCACAGATGCTGAACTTCCCTATTGCCGGCGGTACTTCTGGCCATCTTATCGGCGGGGTTCTTGCGTCCGTTCTTCTCGGTCCGAGTGCCGCAGTTGTTGTCATCACCTCTGTCCTCTTTGTTCAATGCTTTCTCTTCGCCGACGGCGGCATTCTCGCGTTAGGAGCGAATGTTTTCAATATGGCAATCATCGCTCCTCTTTGCGGCTACGGCATCTATGCGATGATCCGGCGTGTAGTACCCGGCATGAGGGGAGTGATTATTGCGGTTGCGTTTGCATCGTGGTGTTCGGCGGTCCTCGCCTCAATTTGCTGCGCAGGTGAACTCGCCCTCTCCGGAACAGTTCGTTGGGAGACCGCATTCTTCGCAATGACAAGCGTCCATGCACTCATTGGCTTGGGGGAGGGCCTCATCACCGCTATGGTCATTGCCGCTGTCAGTGCAACACGTCCGGAACTGCTCGAACTGCATTCTCACCCTCTCAACGCACGGGATCTGAGAGCATTCATAGTTTATGGGTTGATTGTTACGGTCGGTTTGATTCTTTTTGTCGCCCCTTTTGCGTCATCGCTCCCCGACGGACTGGAGAAAGTCTCCGTCAGATTAGGATTTGGGAACAAAGCGGTGCGCCAGTCGCTTGTGTCGGTGCCGTTTACCGATTACAAGTTTCCGGGGATTCCATCCGTTACAATCGCAACAGTCGCTGCCGGAGTTCTTGGAATGCTTTTCGTGTTCGTGTTGTCGGTGATTCTTGCGTATGTCCTCTTCCCGAAGACACAGGGCAATCAATCGAAGGTCATGAAGTAATTTTATGCACCACGATTTTCTCGATAGGTACAGTCGTTCCGAAGGGCCGTTTCAGCGTCTCTCCGCAGCTAAAAAGATTCTTGCGGCGGTCGGCGTCGTGCTGAGCGTGATTGCAATTCCAATGCATCTCTTCTGGCTTTTCATTGTCATCGTAATCGGGCTGATCGCTCTTGCGATGATGAGTAAGATTCCGATGTTTTTTTTGCTTAAGCGATTGCTTCTCCTGGAGCCGTTTGTTGTCTGCATTGCCATCCTCGCACTTTTCCAGGAAAACGGCGTTATCGTTTTTGCTTCCATCGTAATACGAAGCACGTTATCTCTTCTTACAATTCTCCTGCTCACGAACACAACGCCGTTTGCGGAAGTGCTGCAGGTTCTCAGGAAGTATCATTTCTCTCCCCTCTTTGTTACCGTTCTTGCACTTATGTATCGCTACCTTTTCGTCCTTATCGATGAATTGGAGCGGATGCAGAGGGCGCGTGCGAGTCGTATGTTCCACCGGAATCATCTGCAGTTGTGGAAAATGCTCTCGACGATAATCGGTCAACTTTTTATCCGCTCGAGTGAGCAGGCCGAAAGGATTTACGCGGCAATGTGTGCCCGGGGGTGGAAATGAGTGCTGCCGTCAGAGTGGAGAACCTTAATTTTGCCTATGACGGCGCCAAACCCGTTCTTCGAGGCCTCACCTTCTCGATACCGGAGGGTGAGAGCTTTGGAGTTATCGGACCCAATGGCGCTGGAAAATCCACAATGCTGCTGCATCTCAACGGGATACTCCCGGAAAAAAAACTGAGCTCTCCCTCGATTTATATACACGGTCAGCCGATCTGCAACGAGACACTTGAAAGCATCCGCCGCACTGTCGGTGTCCTTTTTCAAAATCCGGACGATCAATTATTCTGCCCCACAGTCTACGAAGACGTTGCCTTCGGTCCTCAACAATTTGGACTCTCAAAGCAGGCGGTTGAGGAAATTGTGGGCGATTCTCTCGCGAAGGTTGGACTTCACGGCTTCGAACGCCGCTCGCCTCACCACTTGAGCAGGGGGGAGAAACAACGCGTTTGCCTGGCGGGGATACTGGCATGTCAACCGAAGATTCTCGTGCTCGATGAGCCGACGAGCGACCTTGATCCGAGGGGAAAACGTGAGCTCATTCGATTATTGAAAACGATCCCTGCAACAAAAATCATCGCATCGCACGATCTGGAACTTGTTTACCAAATCTGCTCACGCACGATCGTCCTTGATAAAGGAGAGATTGTGGCTGAGGGCGTTACGAGTACGATACTGTCGGACGAAATGCTCATGCTCGAGCATGGACTCGAAAAACCTCACATACTTCTCCACTTGCATCCGCACACTTCCGCCTAATCCTTCCGTTTTGCAAAGGTGAACGACAAGCAGGACGATGAAAAAGTCCATGCAGCTTGCCACTCCCAAAAGGATGCCGTTGGCAGAAGACACAAGGTCACTAAGAAATTAAAGATCAATTTCGCGCCTTCGTGGCTCATAAAAGTATTTTTCAGCAACCTGCAAGAGACACAGAGATAATGCAGGGCTCTCTTATCTCCTTGAGCGGCCTTGCCGATGCAAAGAGTTAACTTTCTATACACTCTGATTACATTGCAAGAATTTTATGTGAAACGATTTTCTTTTCCTCTTGACCATCCTCCGCACCGCTACTATCTTGATAGTGCCGTTCAAAAAAAATAATCTTGTATTTGTGCAAACGTGTTCATCCTGATCCCGCCTCTTCTCGGCGCTCCGCTTGTTCAGGATGAACCTTCGCGGCTGCGTCGAAGGATGACAATAGATTACAAAATACAATATTTATTTTGGTGAGCGGCGCTAGTATAACCTCCCTTTAAATTTTTCCAACACAATCGATGTGGATCTCAGTCGAGAGCCGGCGAT
>CAWJKX010000002.1:0-11032 GCA_963843065.1 uncultured Bacteroidota bacterium | reverse complement strand
GGAAAGCAAGAAGGAGCAGTGGAGCAAACCGGAGGCTGGAGACCGAAGGCATTAGTATTTCGGCAGGAAAATCGAAGGAAACCGGCATGTCTCCTGCTACTCGACCGGGACATCACCAATTCCTTTTTTCTTCATCAATGATTCAATTTCGTTAATTTCCCGCGGCGCTTCGCCCGAGAGAATTGTATGTCCATCGGGAGTGATGAGGATATCGTCTTCGATGCGCACACCGATATTGAAGAATGCGGGATCGACACCATCGGCGTTTTCAGGGATGTAAATTCCCGGCTCGATCGTGTAAATTACTCCGGGTATCATCACGCTTGAACTTACGTCATGAACGTCGAGTCCGACTGCATGCCCAAGTCCATGAGGAAAAAATCTTCGCAATTCGCGCTGGTTCTTTTCCTTCACGATGCCGAGAGCAAACAATCCTTCCAGCAGCACTGAATCGGCTGTCGCACTCACATCTCTCCACCCTACGCCCGGCCTCATCATCGCAATGCATGCGTTTTGCGCGTTCAGGACAAGCTGGTAGACCTTTCGCTGCGGATCGCTGAATTTTCCGTTGGCCGGATACGTCCGCGTCACATCGCTCGCATAATTATGGTATTCTGCGCCGCAATCAGCCAGAACGATATCGCCGTCGTTGATCGGCCTGCGGTTGGACTCATAATGTAAAACAACCGAATTCTCCGCCGCACCAACGATACAAGAATACGCATTGAATTCGGAGCCTAATCTCCGAAAAACATATTCGTATACTGCCTGCAGTCCATATTCAGTCATTCCCGGTTTGCACGACATCATGGCCTGTTTGTGGGCCACGGCGCTGATATGTGCAGCTTTCGTCATCAGCAAAATCTCTTCCGGGGATTTCACTGCGCGGTATTTTCTTACTATCGGCGCGGGATCGCGAATTTCAACTGTCGAATTGGCCGATTTCAATCGGTCCAGATATTCATGGACAGGCTGCAGCAGTTCCGTCAACTCGCCCCCCGTTTCCGGAAGAGGTGAAACGTACACGGATCTTATCCCCCCAGCCCAAATAATGGACGGAAACATTTTTCTGAATGTCTGATTTGTGTAGGCTCTTTGAATGCCGAGCAGCGTTACCGCACCTTCAGGACCAAAACGCCGTCCGGTCCAGCTTTCACTCCGTACATCCCGCGGCTGGACAAAAAGAATTTCGCGGACTGTGTCAACCCTTGTTGAATCCTGGTCGCTGCGGAGTGCTATCCCCTTCGGAATTATAACCAATACAGCATTCGGCTCATTAAACCCAGTCAGATAATAAAAATTGTCGTCTTGCCGGTATGGGTAGTCATCGTCGCCGTTTCTATTCTTTTCCGACGCAGAGAAAAAAATCGCGGCTGCCTCCGTGCCAATCTCTCCCATCAATCGCTCCCGCCTTTCTTTGTAAGCCGAACCCGGAATTTGGTCTTTGTCGTAGACGAGATACTTCAATCCCTGCGTGAAGGCTGCCGTGGAAAAGAGAATCGATAAGAGGATCAAAGAGCGAAGAAAAGTAGTCCGGATCATGGGGTTGAAAAAAGGGTTATCGGGATTTTTTCTTGACGAGCTTTTTTCGACTTGATGACTTTGCGCTTTTCGCTATCAAATCATACGAGTGGTCTATCATTGCAAATATTTCGCGAGATGGTATTGTCCCATCGAGTAAAACGGTGTTCCAGTGCTTTTTGTTCATGTGGTATCCGGGCGTAACGGCAGCATACTGTTCCCGAAGTTCAATTGCGCGTTCCGGGTCGCACTTAAGGTTTATAGTCAGCGGGTGAGCATCGGTCATGATGAGGATGAAAATCTTCCCGTTCGCTTTAAACACAAGTATGTACTCATCAAAGGGGAATTCCTCTTTGACCCTCCCCCCCTTTTCCAGACAGTGCGCACGGATCGTTTCCAGGTTCAATTGCATTACCGCCCTCTAGTATTTTTTCCTGCAGACACACCACCGGGTAAATAGAACATCGAGACGTTTTGGAATACGGGAACAATTGTGTAGCCTGGGATGGAGGCTCCTCCGGAGGGACATCGTCGATCGGCTATCATGGCACGACGGCGGATCGGAAAAGAAATAGGTGCGCACGCAAAAATAATCATCTTCTATCGAGATGACCGGAAAGAAAGAGATTCAACCGCGATATTTACAGCCGGGGCGCGAACGACACGCCGAACGCCACATCTGCAACGTATTTAAGCGATGATGAATATTGATTCAGGATATTTGGAAACCCGTACATGTACCGCGCCTCTGCAAATCCGGAAAACGATGAGCCCATCGCAATTTCAATCCCGGCGCGGAGTGAAGGCGCAAGCGTTCCGGCAACCCCTTCGCTCATCTGCCACGCCACTGCTTTCACTCCGGCAGCAACATACGGGCGCACTTTTCCGTCGGAAAAATAATAGAGAACATCGCTCCCGACATAACCAAGAGCAAAGTCAAGATTGGATCGAGGTTGTAAAAATTGATTTGTAGAATAGACGTTCGATTGGTTGATGTAGGGCGAATTCACCAAAGATTGGCCGACAGGTGCAGAAGGGGTATTGTAGAGAACCGCCCCAGCGTTGAATTCTATTCGTACCGGCGAAACCCTGGAGAGGAGCGCATGAAGATTGATGGTGATACCATCACGTGCAACGTCGTCAATTTTAAAGCCCGTAAATCCTGTTGTAATTCCGAAATCAGCGCGGTCGTACGATTGGAATGGATGGAGTTCGCTTGCAGACATCTCGGAACGAATCTGGTCATCGGCCAAAGGATACGAGTCTTGCGCAAAGGCCAACGTGCTCGCCGCAAAGAGACAAACGCACATCACACTCTTCATAGCACAAACCTCCATGAATGATTCTTCAAAGAAGGTACACAGCGGGAACATTTATGTCAAGCCCCTACAGGACATCACCACGTAACTCACGTATTCTCTTCCGGGCCTGTTCGATCAACAGTGAATTGGGGTATGATGCCAGAAGTTCTTCATATGCATGAATCGCCTTTTCTTTGTCCTTCAATTGGAATTGATATACTTCGCCGATGCCGAACTGCGCTCTGTCGCGAAAAATGCTTTTCGGATAATCTGAAAGCAATTTTTGGTATGAAGCGAGGGCTTCATTGTTTTGACCCACAACAACGGAAAGTTCCGCCTTCTTGATAAGGGCGTTCTCGACAAGAGGAGCGTCTGCGAAAGCCTGGACGAGGGACGACAAAACCGGAATTGCCTCCGAAAATTTCTTCTGGCGTTCCAGCAAAGCGGCGCGCGCATATTCCCTTAATGCGCCGGCATATCCTGCTTGATTCTCTTTAATAAAGTGAAGAAGCAGTAGTGCATCATTTGCTTCATCGTCCGACAAAACCTGCGCGATCTCCTGAAGAATGGAGGAGGCGCTGTCAAATTTTCCCTGGAAGTATTGGATCTCCGCCAAACAATACCGCGCTTGTGTCTTTTCTTCGGGCAACGCAAACGGCGATAACAGGACGCTCGAATACCGGTGAGATGCCTCATCGAGCTTTCCCTGCGCGACGGTGATCTCTCCGGTAGTTTCCAGAATTGCTGGATACATCCGCTGGGCAAGAGGAAGCATGAGCAGTGAATCGAGAATTTCCGCAGCCGCATCTAAGTCAAAATAGCGCTTGTATTCCATCAGACCTGCACGATACAACGCCTGCACGCTAATCTCAGAGGTCGGATATTCTCTTGACAACGAATGATACAATTCCATGGCACCGTGATACCCCGGCTGCGACTCCGAGAGAAAAGCTCCGGACATTGTATGAACATCGTTGAGCGTATCGGCAGTTGCACCAAGCTCTTCTACAGCGCGTGCATAGCCGAATTTCGCATTCGGTAATTGGGGCATCCTTGGATAATTGTCGATTGCATATCGGTACGCTTTCGCCGCAACGGCGTATGATTTTTCCTTGAACACCAGATCGGCAAACGATACCATTTCAGCACCGTTCGAATGAGTCGATTCCTCAATCTGTTTGGAGACTTCGAACGCTTTGTCAAATCGTTTCCCTTCCATATAGAGCCAGAGGAGCAAACGCCGGAACACTACGCCTTTGGATTCCCCTGCAACGGCCTCTTCAACCGTTTTTGTCGCTGCCGCGAGGCCATCCTCCTTTGCAGTGAAACCTGCCAACCGCGATTCGACAAGGTCAATTAAATGTTCATTGAGCGAAAGCATCGTCAGATCCTCACGCGTTGCCTCGCCATAGTTCATCATCAACGAATAGAGCATTGCCAGTTCCCCCGCGAACAACGTCGGCTCGCCGATTTCCTTTCTTCCCTGAAGATAGGTAGCGATCGATCTATCGAAAAGCCGATTATCCGATTGAACCATGCTGACGATAGTGTAGCTTGTCGCGTTCTTCGGTGCAACAGCGATAGCAGCGTTCCACATCGAATCCCCACGCGCTTCGTTCCCCGACTTGTAATACAGAGCTCCCAACGCCGCCATGATGTTAATATCACGGGGTTGTTGATTCAGCCGGCGCAAGCTGATAGCGATAGCTCCATCATAATTTTTCAATTGCGTGTAACAACGGCGAAGGCCGTCGAAGTATGCATAATTCACCGAGTCGGCACGGACAAGGTCTTCGTACAATTGACACGCACGGTCATACTCTCCCGCCTGCTCAAAACTTTGCGCTAAACGAAACTTGTTCACCGCATCCTGAATTTGAGACGATGCGCGAGAAGATAGCACAAAAAGGAATGTGAGAAAAAGTATGGCTTTCATCAAAATTTATGATTGAAAAATTTAGATGCAGTGATCGTGGAGAGGTTTCAACTCACGACAAAATTCCGGGAGGGATTGCTGATTTCAGTGTGTTCACCATCAGCATGGCGATCGTCATCGGTCCAACGCCGCCAGGAACCGGGGTAATCGCTCCTGCAACTTCTTTTACCGATTCAAAATCGACATCGCCGACGAGACGAGTGCCGGTTTTTGTCGAACGATCTTCGATGCGATTAATGCCGACGTCAATCACAACAGCTCCCGGTTTTACCATCGGTCCAGTGATGGACCTGGCTTTCCCTATCGCAACAATAAGGATGTCAGCCTGGCGAGTATAGTAGCCGAGGTCGGCAGCACCGGTGTGCGCAACGGTCACAATCGCATTGCACCATTCTCTCTTCTGCAGGAGGATATTGGCGATCGGCTTGCCGACAATGTTGCTCCGTCCGGCAACAACGACGTGTTTGCCGGATGGATTAATCGAGCTTCTTTTCAGGAGTTCCCAAATTCCTGCGGGTGTACATGGATAAAACGTCTCAGCGCCGACCATCATCCTGCCTGCGCTTATTGGATGGAAACCGTCCACATCTTTATCCGGTGAAATCGCTTCAATAACTTTTTGTTCGTTGATATGTTTGGGAAGAGGAAGTTGGACAAGAATGCCGTGTATTTTCGGATCGCTGTTGAAGGAATCGATCATCGACAGGACTTCAGCTTCCGAAATCGACGCAGGTACTTTTTCCGTAACGGAATAAAAGCCCAATTCTTCGCACGCTTTTCCCTTGCTCTTCACGTACGACTCTGACGCCGGATTCTCACCGACGAGAATAAAGGCGAGACCGGGAACAATTCCGGTGCGGGTTTTTAGCTGCAGCGTCGATTCTTTAACTTCGCGCCGAATTTCTTCTGATATTTTCTTTCCGTCAATGATGATTGCCGACATACCGAAAGACCTAATCTGCTGTACGAAATTCTAATCAGGCGTGAAATGCAAAAAGTGAGACGACTATCGTTCTCATCTTTCACATTTCACTTCTTACCAGTGTTCAAAATCTTGGGAAAATGATTTGCTCTATCCTCAAGGCTTTTCCAGTCTCCACTTCAACCTCGACCACAACTGCGCAGAGATGAACGTCGTTTGTCGCTGTCTCATACTTATACGGCGTCTGTTTCAGGAATCGTTGGATAGCCTGGTCTTTATTCATTCCAATCACCGAATCATACGGCCCCGACATGCCGACGTCGGTAATGTATGCTGTGCTGCGCGGCAAAATCTTTGCGTCGGCGGTGGGAGTGTGAGTATGCGTCCCGAGGAGAGCGCTGACGCGTCCGTCGACATACCATCCCATCGCGATCTTTTCTGCGGTGGCCTCCGCATGAAAATCAAGAATCGAAATCTTCGTATGCTCGTTGATCTTCCCAAGCGCCCAATCAACGGTTTTGAAGGGGTCGTCCAGCGGCTGCATGTACGTCCTTCCCTGGACATTCAGAACACCGACTTTCGCTTTTCCCTCCAACTCGTATACCACAAATCCATTGCCTGCATTTTCACGCGGGTAGTTCAAGGGGCGCAAAATATTTCTGTTCCCTCCCAGTACCTTTCGGGAGTCCCAACGGTCCCACACATGATTGCCGGACGTGATAACATGAACACCGAGATCGAAGAGCTTCTTCGCATCCTCCTCCGAAAGACCTTTGCCGTCCGTGAGGTTTTCCCCGTTGGCAATGCACATATCAATGCGGTGCTTTTCGAGAAGGCTTTTGAGAATCGTAGAAGTCATCTCGAGTCCGGGCTTGCCGACGATGTCGCCGATAAAAAGGATATTCAAATGGGAGGGCAAAATTTTATTCCTCGTGTGTAATTGTGAAGAATTCCTACACAAGAAATATACAGGAAATTGGGGTCAAATAAAAGAGATTTCTCACGCGAAGTCGACGTGTGTTCATTTCTATATCGATTTCGCGTGAGAATTATTCTTCAAAAGAGACCGGCGACTCATTGAGGCTGGTTTAGCTTTTTGGATGCAATAGAATAAAACACAACCAGCCCAATCCCGCCAAGGAGAAGTATCATGCTCGGGAAAACCATTTCATCATGGTACCAGTAGTTCAGTACCATAGCAATGAGAACTCCCACACCTACGCATATCGCGACCAGACCCCATTTCAAGCTCGACAAGGGATTTGTCGCGAAGGCATGACGTTTGTACATTTCCATGTAATCAGACGGGTTTAGTCCTTTTTCGATGATTGCTTTCCGCTCAATGTGCCTTGAGTCAAATACTTTCCACAGTATTGCTGCTATAGCGATGAACATTGTAATGGGAACCAATATTCCCGTCATGCTTTCGTTCATATTATCCTCCATGTAAAGTTGATTGATGTTCGCTTGCCTCTTTACTATCTTTGACTTGAAAATAGAGTTGAAGGTTGCGCGAAGAGGAAATTTCTTTATGCAACCTTGACCGTGATATTAAAGTCAAATATAGTATGCACACAATGCGTAGATACTGATGGAATCGCTGTCGGACCACGAGATCATAAGCCGGGTACTTAGCGGAAACACTCGTTCATTTGCCGATCTTGTAGAACGGCACAAGGACAAAGCGATGACGATTGCCATGCGCATGCTGCGGAACCGGGAAGAAGCTGAAGAAGCTGTTCAAGACGCATTTGTGAGGGCTTTCAATGCGCTCGGGCAGTTTGAGAAACGGTCAACATTTTCGACGTGGCTGTACCGGATTTTGTTCAATGTCTGCTCGACGATCTTATCAAAGCGAGGAGAGCCGTTGCAATCAATATCATCCGACAAATCTGAGGAGGAATGGGGAGATGAAATTCCGGATTTCAGCGAGATTCCGGATTCGATTGTCGAAGGAAAAGAATTCAGGCAGCAGGTCTTAGATGCGCTGAATGAGCTTCCCCCTTTGTACAGCGGAATCGCCACGATGTTTTACCTCGACGATCTAAGCTACGAAGAGATCGTTACAATCACCGGATCGCCATTAGGAACTGTGAAGGCGCGTTTATTCCGGGCACGCGCTATGCTGCGCGATGGAATCATTCGACGAATCGGTACCGAGGAGCTTGCACAATGAATCACCCAACGACACCAGAACTTTTCGAGTTTATAGACAATCGGCTTGATGAAGAGCGAGCAGACAAGGTTGCGTCTCATCTCGCCGGGTGCGCGTATTGCCGGCGGCGGGCCGAGTTGGAGCGTTCAACGCACCGCATCGTGCAATCAGAGCCGCTCTTTAAGGCATCGGAGCACTTAGCCGCTTTGGTCATGGTTAATGTGGCTGCGCCGGCACGGGATCCGCTGCTCATTCGGTTTCTCGGTAAATTGGGGAGTTTTGTTGCAATGATCGTAGTGCTCGCTGTAATTGGACTGGCAATCTCCAAGGTATCAAGCATGAACGATCAATCCGAGAACAGTTCGCCGTCAAGTGCTCACGTTGTCGCACCGCTATCGGAAGTCTATGAAAAGGGAATACAATCGTTCATGAACGGAACGATTACAATTACTCATTCTATTGAGAGCGCTGGCGACGCTCAATTCTGGAAAACAATTTTCTTTGTCACATTGAGTATTGGTGTGCTGGCCGGGGCAGACAAGGTTTTCGGAAAGAGGTTTATGAAACTGAGGCCGTAATGAAATAAATTCTTGCTACAAATTCCAACAGCTGAAATTAATCAGCTCAGCAATTCGATCGCACACATTTGCGCCGAATGTAATCAAAACAGAAGCATCAGTTGACGCGGGGTTTATTCCTTTTACACTTTCGGCTTGAAATTCGCTACTTCTTCCACGATGGTATCGACGATCTCGCTCTCTTTCACCCGTTTTATCATCTCTCCTTTACGATAAAGGATCGCCACGCCCTTCCCTGCTGCGATGCCGATGTCCGCTTCACTAGCTTCGCCGGGACCGTTCACCACGCAGCCAAGCACCGCAATCTTCACCGGCTTCTTAACTCCCTTCAGCCTTTCTTCCAATTGTGCCATGATGCTGAAGAGATCGACTTCGATCCGGCCGCACGTGGGGCACGCAATGAGTTCGATGTTGCGCGATGCAAGACCAAGAGAGCGAAGAATTTCTTTTCCAACCTCAACTTCTTTCACGGGGTCATCCGTAAGCGAGACGCGGATCGTGTCGCCGATTCCTTCTGCCAGCAGCGTGCCGATGCCGACGGCAGACTTGATCGTGCCGACACGGGTAAGCCCGGCTTCCGTTACGCCAAGATGCAGCGGAATATCCGTGCGGGTTGCAACCAAACGGTACGCTTCGATCATCAGGCGCACGTCGGTGGATTTCACGGATATGATGACGTCGCGGAAATCAAACTCATCACAAATTCCGACATGCCGCATCGCGCTCTCATACAACGCTTCCGCCGTCGGGTAACCATGCTTCTCGAGAATATCTTCTTCGAGGGATCCTGAATTGACGCCGATGCGGATCGGAATACCCTTATCTTTTGCCGCCGTCAATACTTCGCGAATACGGTCCTTCGAGCCGATATTGCCCGGATTGATCCTCACTTTTGCAACATTCGCCTGGATCGCTTTCAGCGCAAAGACGTGATTGAAATGGATGTCCGCAACAACGGGGATCGGCGATTGGCGGACAATCTCCGCCATGGCTTCGGCTGCTTCTTTATCATTCACCGTCACGCCGAACAATATCGCACCCCTCCTCCGCCGCGGCCTTGATCTGGGCAACCGTTCCGGCTATGTCGTCCGTTTTCGTCTTCGTCATCGTCTGAACGGAGATCGGCGCGCCTCCTCCCACCTTCACGCCGCCGATGTTGACCTGGCGTGTTCTCCGCCGGACGCCGACCTTGTAATGGATGTGTGCCGACTCTTCAGCCCGCGGTTGTTCAAGAATTGGTAATAGCGTATCCATAGAACTCACGACAATTAGTTTAACTTTTTGCTCGCCTCGAACAACATTTTCTTTTCTTCATCGCTCAAGCTCTGGTATCCGCCCTTGCTTATCTTGTCAAGGATATCGTCGATCCGCTGCTGGGTGACTTGCGTTTCTTCTTTCTGCTGATAGTCTTTGATGTCGTAGACCTGGGCATCGGCGACATTTTCGTAATTTTCATTCGATCGCCGCGGCCCCGTCCATCCTGAAAAAACATTCCGCGGCCGGCCCGAGCTAATTGGCCGCGAAAAACGGAACCCGTCGGCAAGAAGATAAATAAAGCCGACGACCGCGCCGCCGAGATGGGCGAAGTGAGCAACGCCGTCCGTGCTCCCGACGGACACAAATTCGATCACCATATACAAGACGACAAAGTATTTCGCTTTGAGGGGGATAAAGAAGTAGATGAAAATCAGCCGGTCCGGAAACATCAACCCGAAGGCGAGCAGCACGCCGTAGATCGCCCCAGATGCTCCGATTGTCGGTCCGACCGATGTGAATAACGGAGCAATGAGGAGATTCGCTAAACCTGCACCGACGCCGCACACTAAATAATACGTCAGGAATTTCCTCGATCCCCATGTATTCTCCAATTCCATCCCGAACATCCAAAGCGCAAGCATATTAAAGAAGAGGTGGCTGAGGCCGGCGTGCATGAAGAGGTAGGTAAACAATTGCCACACTTGAAATCCCTGCCCAAGCGGGAAAAGAGCGAACCATCCGTTCATAACGAGGGAGAGCGAATAGTCGCCAAGGCGGAAATTTCCCAAGAAAAGCATGACAAGGAATACGCCAATGTTGGAAAGAAGCAGCGCCTTGATTACCGGAGGGAAAAAACTGAATCCGCCGAAAAAGCTCGGACGGTAATAATTATTAGATTGATTTCGATTATACGCCATCTCTTTCCTTGTTCTCCTTTTTCAATATAAACGACCGCGGCCTGAGAGGCAAATGGCCGCGGCACGTTGTGGAATCTCTATTTCTTGTCTGTCAGCGCGGCAACACCGGGAAGAACCTTGCCTTCAAGGAACTCCAACGATGCGCCTCCCCCTGTCGAAACATGCGTTACGCTCTTCGCCATTCCCGCCTGCGTAATAGCAGCGGCGGAATCGCCGCCGCCGACGATTGTCGTCGTCCCTTTCTTCGTTGCATCTACTAACGCACGCGCAACGGCATTCGTTCCGGCAGCAAAATTCGGAAATTCGAAAACGCCCATCGGGCCGTTCCAGACAACAGTCTTCGATTTCTTTATTTCGTTTGAAAATTCAACGGTCGCAGGGCCGATGTCGAGAGCCTGCCAGCTTGCAGGAATGGCATCTTCGGGACAACTTTGCGCTCAGCATA
>CAWJKX010000001.1:0-10170 GCA_963843065.1 uncultured Bacteroidota bacterium | reverse complement strand
GAAAATAACGATATAGCGACACATTTTTATCATCTGTTCGGGAACTTCAGTTCGATTACCAGTTGGACATCGACAGTTAATTCCCTAAATCAAATGGGGCATTACCTGAACGGCGGTATGTTTCTGGTGGATGATTTTAAGAATAAGAATATCAGTCTTGACGAGTCTCTGAAATTATTTCAGAATTATGCCGACCATAACGGCAGATCAAGAATGACACGAACAATCGACCTGCAAATAACAAAACCAATGCGGTGCGGTTTGATGACGACGGGAGAACATTCCGTCACTCAGGAGGCTTCATCGGTTGCACGTATCGTTAATCTGGAGATGACCAAACTTGTCGCCGAAGAGCAGAAGATGATCAATGCTCAGATCGTTCGAGCATATGAATTGTTTCCCGGATTCTTCCCCGATTTTATTAAAGGGATTCTCAATGCAGACTGGAAGCAGTTGATCGCTGAGTGCGAGAGCTATATTCAGGAATTTGAGAAAAGGGCAGGCGATAGGCCAAACGGGACGAGAGTGGCTTCAAATCATGCCATTTTATTGTTTTCAACTCGACTGGTATTGTCCTATTTATTCGGGGATGAGGCGCTTGTAAAAGAAAAAGTGGAACAGGCTCGCAAATACCTTGAAGATCGCATGGATGCCACATTGTTGAGTGTAAGCTCGTTTCAAAATCACGAACAATTTCTGCAGATGTTGCGGAATATGCTCTCACGGAATGAAGTCAGTTTTTCAGTCAGCTCAAAAACGCTAAATATGACGGAAACAAATTCTAAGACTATCGGACACCAGGCATCAACCGGTTCTTTATATCTTGACGTGGATAATGCCTACGACCATGTCGTGAAAACGGCGAGGATGATGGGCAGAGAATTTACCTATCCGCTGCTCGATTTAAAGAGAGATCTTATTTTGAACGGAATTATTGTTCAGAAGTCGGAGAAAGTAACGGTAGATAAAAAAGGTAAGCGTATGTTTAAGATGTTGAAAAATATATATGACGATGATAATGCAAAACCAATCGCAATGCTTGAATGATCAATGAATGGGCAGGTCGTTGTAGTAGGCGTCCCTACTACTCCGACCGGTTCATTAATCTTGCCACACTTACCACACCAATACCACAGGGCCCTGTGGTAGACAAAAAATCATAAAAGGGTTGATTCCATTGACGAAAATGATGATGTATGTTATTTACCACAATTACCACACTATATAGATATAGGTCTTTTCTCTACAACGTCTTCCTCTCTCTTCCTCGGATATATTTTCTCCCTGCCACCCTCCCTAGATTCCAAAACCCTGTGGTATTGTGGTAAATCGCCATAAGTCGTTGTCCGTACGCGCGATAGTGTACCACAGGCTGCAGAAATCGGTGTGGTTGCTGTGTGCTCCCACCTGATTCAGCTAAACATCACAAAGACCTTCATTTCGTTTTTTTATGCTATCGCTAATTTGGCTTGGGAAAAATGATCAACCAATCTGAATAGTCACTAGCTCGAACGCTTGGAGAGTCTATTGCTTGATCGGTACGACAAAAGGATCCTGCAACTGACACAGCAAAGTACGTATAATATTGATAGTAACTAGAAAGGAAATACGTCATGAGAAAAGCTTTAACTATATATCAGGTCAGTGTGCTATCGTATATTGATGAATATATCGAGAAAAATAATCATGCCCCCTCTCAACTTGAAATAGCAAAAGAATTGGATATACGGCAAGGTAACGTAGGGAAGGTGTTACAACTACTGGAAAAAAAAGGGTACATCGAGTGGCATAATTATGTCCCTCGCGGAATAAAAATCATCCCTACAACTCAACAGGAGCAGGATGAATTGGATGCCCAGAGCGATAGATATTTTGCAAAATTGATGGCTGAAACGGAACAAGAGGAAAGTAGTAACTCATAGTGTCAGATCGAGCATCCAAAAAAAGAAAAGGCCGTCCTGTAAAATGAACGGCCTCTTGATAGGTTAATGATAATGAAGCTCGGATTGTAAAACCACGGGGCAACAAACTCAGCGGAGCAGCAGCATCTTCTTCACCAACATCTTTCCGCCAAACTCCAACCTCGAAAAATATATTCCACTCGCAAGGTTCTTTGCGTTGAACTGCACCTGATGGACCACGCCTGCTGCCGTTTCATCGTTGAAGAGCGTCGCAACTTCCTGTCCGATTGCATTATATACTTTGAGCGTTGCTCTTCCATAGCTTGGAACTGTGAACTGAATCGTCGTCGATGGGTTGAAAGGATCCGGATAATTCTGGCTGAGCGCAAGGACCTTCGGGACTGTTATTGTGACCTGCACTGCTAGTGAATATACGAATGCACCGTTACGGTCGATCTGTTTCAATCGGTAGGAATAAGTTCCTGCGGGTCCTATGTTATCAGTGTAGGAATAATTATGCGGAGTGTTGCTTGTGCCAGCACCTGCGACGGATCCGAGTTTTGTCCAGATTTGTGTGTTGGCCGGTTGTCTTTCAATATCAAATCCGGCATTGTTCACTTCGGTTGCAGTTCGCCACTCCAACTTAGTACCCTCGTGGGTTGCACTTGCCTTAAAAGAGCTTATCTCAACAGGTAGAGAACTGAATCCATATGGTGATTCAAGAGCTCCGATATCAGAAGATGTCCCAACAGGATTGGGGCGGCTAATGCCGCGTAAGTCGTAGTTTATTGTATCGATATTTTTTGCCGTGCTTATGCAAGGACTCGTAGAACTCAATTGATATGACAATGAGTCGCTAAATTTAGGATCTGCGGAGAAATTATTGACACCTGGCCACCCCCCAGCAATGTCTGAATTAGTAACTCCAAAACTACCTCCACTCGCGTAAATCTCATCAGGAACGTCTCCCCATAGAATTGAATTAACCATGCTACCATTCAGAGGGGTGTCATAACCAATTGCTCCACCGCTAGAAGCTGAATTTCTAGTAATAGTATTATATGCTAAGTTTATTTGAATACAATTGGAAAACAACATTCCACCACTTATGTTACTTGTACTGTTTCGAGATATCACCGAATTCGTCAAACTTAAGCTTGCCCCTCGAATTGATAGTCCACCGCCACCACTTGTTGATGTGCTGTTACTATCAATGATTGATCTATCAATGACAATAGTCCCATATCCTCCTTCATTGGATACGGCAAATCCACCACCCTCGTAATCGGCTGTATTGCGGTTAATAGTAGTATTAGTAATTCGTGGATTTGAACGGAATAAAAATATTCCCCCTCCTGATCCGGCACAATGATTTGCCGTGAATTGACAAGAATCAATTTTTGACACCGATAATGGATTTGTGCTGTAAGCGTAATATAAGGAAAGACCTCCGCCATAATTGTCAGACATATTTCTTGATATGATCGAATTCGTCAAACTTAAGGTTGCACCTGAAAATGCTAACCCACCACCATTGTCAGACATTGTGCTGTTACTATCAATGATTGATCTATCAACGGAAATGGTTCCGTATCCACCGCTTTCATTGTTGGCGAATACAGCTCCACCTTCTATTTGAGCAAGGTTATCTATTATATGCAAATGTTTTAGTGTCGGTGACGCACGATAAATATAAATTCCTCCACCCCAGTTCGCGGAACCGTTTCTGATAGTAAAACCATTCAAGGTTGTATTAGTGTATGTTAACGTTACCACTGTGCCGAGTTGATTCCCATCAATAATTGTGTTGGAGATATACAAAGTATCGTTTGTTGTCAATATTTTGGAGGCGATATAGACAGCTTTGTTAGAGACGTTAATTAGCTCATAGTAAATGCCTGGTTGCACTAACACCGTATCTCCGCTTTGCGCAGCATTCACCGCTGCTTGAATAGTCGAATATTGTGACGGGACATTTCTCGTAATTTGTGCAAAGGCTGAGTTGGAAATCAGAAATATAGTAAGTAATGTTCGTCGCATGGGTTCCTCCCAAAATAAAATGAGTATCAAATTTGAAGTAGTTGTATTTACCTCTTAAAACACAAAAGCCTCTTTCATCTTTCGTTACCGAAGGATTCAGAGGCATGAAAATCTCGACCTGCACAAAACAAAAGCTCCCGAGTAGCCTGTCTTCGGCAACCTAACATATCGGCTAGGATACACTAGATCACCAATGCAAAAGACTATCGGGAGCAGCCACTTTGGGCTGCCGACAGACAATACTGCATTGGCGATCCTTGCGTATCGCTTTGTTCTAATGTATCCTAGCCGGAATCAATGTAAGAATTTTGCAGATGAAAAGGCAATCAACGGGAGCGTTTTATGAAGAGCGTTGTCGCGATTTTTTGAAGCTCATCGTTTGAGAATTGTATGCCCGAGTTGTCAGCGACGAACCTTGCGTCCTTGACACATTTAAGCATCAAGTGTTCAAATCCGTCATCCTCCAGGGTCGAGGTGTTCTCCGACTCAGTCGCCCTGCCGACAATCGACACTTGAAGTTTCGATGATCCCTTTTTGCCGTTTTCGACACGTGTAAGAATGAATTCATCACCCGCCTTCAACTTGTGCTCAACGATGACGGCATGAACATCATTCGGCGCAAAGAATGACAACTCATTACCGTGCTCGTTCTTAACTGGATAGAGTTGCCACGGATCTCCGTTCGTCTGATTTCCGGTAATAGCTTCGCTACGCAGCAACCGGAACCTTGCCGGTTTGTTCATCTCCGCTATTTCCAACTTCGGTTTCTGACCGTTCTGATTCGCCATTTGTAGTAGATCCTTTCTGATGTGTTGTATATGAAAACGACGGTTGGCCCGGAGTCAGGATTACGCCGAGAGGTGGCTTACCTCCATTGACCTTGATGAACGCACGAATTGCATTCAAATCCGGTTCGTCGCTCGCATCTACGTGACGTAAAAGCCCATGACGCTTAGCGATTTCGGTGAACTTCTTCAGGTCAATGATATCAATCTTGTCTCTCGACTTACGGATTTTGATTGCTCCGTGAGCCAATGTGATCGTGCTATCGCCAGTGCTACGAATGAACTTCTCCAGATTAAATGAGAGCCAGGCGACCTTTTTTTGTTGTTTGGCAGTTTCAGCTTCTTGCCAACTTGTAATGAGGTCGATTTCCTGCTGGGCAATCTGTTCTGTCTCTGCAATCTTTTCTTCGATTACTGCAATTGCGGCCAATGCTTGATCGGCACGCAGCTTGTTCATCTCCAGCAGATTATGTTGATCTCTCTCTTCGGTTTGATCCAAAAGCTCCTGCAGCCAGGACGGTGATTTTCCATTCTCCATAATGATCTCCTCATTTTAGATGCTTCAGTATCGTTCTGGCGACTGAAGCAATAATGGCTAAGAATACTTTCAGTTTGTTCATCGATTCATTCTCCTTTTAGAAAAGACTAACGCCGCTTCAGTCAGATTGCCTCGACCTTTGAGTTGGTTGAATCGGACATCAACGTTCACGGCGTTTTGTCATCGTTTATTTGGGATTAGAGAAGCGACTCAGCAAGCTTGTATGCCCGAAGTTTCAGCTGCTCCCCGGACCCTCCAAACCACATACTCTTCAACTGTTTACTTGCGTTGTTCTGGTTTGAATAATGATCAACCAGTTCGGTGACCGCATTGAACGCGCCGAAAAGTGATCCTTTGTGCATGGCAGCCTCTTTCGTGTCGTCATGCAAATACAGGATGTGATTGCGGGTGTTTTCAGTTCGTGCCTTGCTTTCAGCTTCCGGATTATCCGGCACAAGTGTCTTCACATAGTCAATGAGTTGCTGGCTCGTGACCTTGCGAAGTGCCATCCGGTTGAAGATGTAGTCCAGTTCGCGATAGAGTTGATTCGTCAGTTCCAAGACTTTGTGTGCCTCTTGCAGTTTCTCAACCGCAGCCGCCGTGTGCTTAATCTGAACTTCCTGATCGCTTCCGGATAGAGCTGCTGTCAACGTATTGTTGCATACAACTCGGATTGGTGTGAGCTTAACACGGATCTTGGACGAGCCGTCATGCGAATTGTAAAGAAGCACGAACTTCTCAATCGGGTCTCCCTTTTTGCCAACGCGGATATAATCGGGCAATTTTGCCAAGAGCCAAATCTTTTCTCCAAACCCGAGCACTCCTGCCGTGTGGTAAACGGCTTCATCGCGTTCAATCAGCGGGTCAAAGAACGAGAAGCAGTCTCTGTTCTGAACTGGTTCGTATCGTGAACCGACAACACCGAGCACAACGTTCGTGTCTGTGCGAACTGTCGCAAACATGTTCGGCACGTCCGCGTAATGCCGTCCGTGAATAATAGCTTTCATCGGACGTTTGACAACGGTGTAATCCAGCCTTGCCTCATTCATTGCTTCTTCGGCTGTGGCCGGACGATCAAGGCGACGACCTAGCTGGTGCCATGGAACATCGCCCATATAGAACATAGACGCCTGTCCATTTCTTTCTTCTAGATTGTGTGGCATGAATCCTCCAATTGGTTAGTGATGTAGCGCGCTACCCATTCTTATACCATTTAAAAACAATCTCCTTTTCCTGTGATAAGAATAGAAGTCCAACTATTCTATTCACAAGGAGGCAGTATGAGCAATCAGGAATACGATGACCTGTGGCATTACAGTGAGCAGTTCACACGCGATCCATTGCAGAGGAGTGAACTTGTTACTATGAGTTGGAAGGAAGGGGAGAGACTCGGCGAGCGATCAACGCCGGGGCTCATGAAAAGCATGATGCATTTCCGATCCAAGGAGTTGAACAAGCGAAGTGCATTCCCTGCAAAAGAAATGGGCAAGAGAACTATCGATGCATGGAACAGACCCGAGCGAGTGTATATGGATCGACCTGCTCCAGTGTCCAACGGCATCGTAGCAGATTTCTTGTTATCGGAAAAAGCCACACCATACGATCACACAGTCGTGAATGATTTCCTCGGGGCATTATCTGCCGAAGAACAGAATGTGCTCGATGACCTCAACGCAGGATTCAAGCGCAAAGAAATATGCCAACGCCGCAGCATCACGAACATCCGCCTCAACTCCCTCCGCCTCTCCATTCAGGAAAAAGCTGTCGCCTATCTATAGCCAGCAGAAGAAGAGCGCTAATGCGCTTTTCTTTACGGTCCGAAAAAAGGAGGACATGAAAACAGAATTCTTTTTTTAGCCTCATGCGTTTAAGCAGTCACAAAGTGAAGTGACAACAATTTTTTGACTATTTTTATATCAATGCAATAGCCAAACAGGCATTTTTCAATCGGAAAATTATGACTAAACGAGTCGTAAACGATGGAAAATACTGACAAAAAGTGTACATCTGTTAAGCCATTGATATCACGACAATTACGATTGTCGTGACGTAGCATTTTCCATTATGCCGAAAGAGTTATGCGATAATTTCGTCCGAGACAATAATTTTGCACCAAATTTTCGTCGCGAATGTACGAATTGCTATTTCTTTTGATTCGGATTTGATGATTCATCTTCATTTAGTTTAATTCTTGATCGCAGGACGCTGAAAGAATCAGCATTCTTTGCATTTAGCAACATAATCGCATACATTAGCGAAGTTTGCAGGAGGACATGCTTGCGGGGCATTCGCTTTCTAGAAACTTTGAAGACTAATTGACCCGTAGGACGTGCTGATTTCAGCTAAGGACTATGGGTTTTTCTTTTCTAGCGAATCAAGAACCTGTTAAGTTGTGGTATCGACATTTTCGACCCCGTGTCACATTGCGAATGCTGTTGCAAATAAAATTCGACAGGTCAAATACTCCAATATTCCTATCCCGACGGATATATAGGATGAGTCACCTGAGCATAGTGGACTTATACTAATTGTTGTGCGCAAATATTTTTAAATAAACCATTGACAATAATCTCTTTCTTTCCGATTTTTTTATGGGGTTCAGGGATGCATTTCTAAATTACCTCTTGTCCTCGGGTATCAGCAGAATCAATTCTTGATTTATATATGTCTGTACCTGATGAACACCGGCCTTTGATCATCATAGATTGAATAAGGGTTGCTCGTGTCATACCGACGAATGAAATCTGCAATTGAAAAGTCTCTCAGAGTGGGTATTCCTGTAGCCGCGATTGTTATCTTGCTCCCTTTTGGTTGCCATCTCATCGTAGCCATCCCGCCGGATATATAAGAATGAGTTACTTGCCCAAAGTGATTCATTCTTGGGAGCGTAATTATTTTTGTATTCGCTATTGACATTAGATTTGTTTATTGCTATGCTTGCCTGGGGTTGGCGGGGATACATTTCTAGTATATCTACAATCCTTATTCAAATCCTACAAATGAAAACCATATCATTCGTTTTGTTCGCTCTTTTTTCCTTTTGCGCACTGACGTGCAAGAAAGAATCGCCGACAGCACCCCCAAGCGAACTCGATACTACGAGCCATGCATGGACGTTCACAATTAATTTATTAGGCGATGGAGGTGGGAGCGAGCTGTACGACATAAGTATTGTCAATGATTCCCTTGCGTACGCAGTAGGAGCTGTCTACAAACGAGATAGTTCCGGAAATTTTGAAATCAATCCATTTAACTTGGCTGTTTTTGATGGCCAACGGTGGAACTTGGAACAGGTAAGCGTATCATTTCATGGAAATACAATTATCGTCCCGCTGCAAGGTGTCTGCGCCTTTTCGTCAACGGAAATTTGGTTTGCAGGTAGTTTGCCTATTTACGGAAACGGTGCTACTTGGCAGATGTATGATTTAAGAACGACTCTTAATCCCTACATTGATGTATCCAAGGCTTGGGGACCCAATTCTCAGCAAATGTACTTTGTTGGACTTAATGGTACCATCGTTTCTTATTTCAACGGCAGCTGGCAAAAATTAGCCAGTGGTACAAGTTTAAATATCCAAGACGCCTACGGTGCCGGTAACAACATTTTAGCCGTGGCGTCCAATCCCGGAGAGAGCCTTGACAAGGAAATACTTCAAATTAATGGCACATCAGTTACACAGTTGTCAACTGCTCCGATACAATGGCCATTAAGCAGTGTCTGGTTTGCTCCGGGACATTATTACCTTGTCGGGCAAGGCATTTACGGGAAGACTTCTCTCTCAGATAATCTTTGGCAGCAGGATCCCATTGACACTGTTGACTTCTTCTCGTGTATTCGGGGCAACTCATGGAATGATTTCTTTGTGGCTGGAGGATACGGACAATTATTGCACTTCAACGGAAAGTCGTGGCGATCGTACGAGAGTATACTTGGGCTGCAGAATGGGAGCATCGCAAGGATTGCAGTAAAGGGAAATTTGATGATAGGAGTTGGTTCTCTCGGTTCCAAGGCGGTTGCATTTATCGGTAGGCGGTAGAATTGATGCGCATACAATACAAAAATATTCAACTTAGCATAATAATAAAAGGGAGGGCTTTCAAATGAACAAGATTCAATTAACAACTTGGGCACTAATCGTGATGGCAATACTTAGGAATTCTGTAACACAAGCAGGAAATATACCGGCCGCATCTCAATTTCAATCTTATCCGCTCAATTCCGGTGAGTACAACGGAAAGCCGTCCGGGACATTTGTCGCTTACAGAGGAAAGGTACAGATACCGGGCGCTTTGTCGCTTCGTCTCTACTTCGCAAATGTTTCGCTGGCTGCTCATAGCTTTGTCTTGATAACGTCCCTGAAAGACAGTGGACAGCAGCACCTTAATTCTACCACTATTTCGCAGTGGCAAAACACGAGCGCTTATTTTAATGGCGATGCAGTTGAGATTGCTTTATATGTCGCGCCGGGAGATTTAAAGGTTTCTTTTGATCTGGAGAAGGTGTTGGTGGGCCAGCATACCTTCCAATCGCAAGAAATGGATAACCTTGCGACCATTTCAAACAATAGAGTTTCTTCTTCAGACCCAGCGGTTGGTAGGCTTCACGATTATTTTGATGGTAACGGAGCAACAGCATGGATTGCTGCTAATGGTTATTTAGTTACAGCAGGCCATATTTCTGGGCGCTGGAGCTATGACGGTGAGAACGGCAAAGACTTTGCCGAGCAGATTCTGGAATTTAACGTTCCCAATTCTAATCCGAACGGAACGATAAATCCCTCCAATCCGAAAGACCAGTATGCAATTTCCAATTGGTCAACTACATTTGTCGAATTCAATACGACTACTACTGGTGAAGATTGGGCGTTCTTTACTGTTTATCCGAACTCCGAAACAGGGCTGTTGC